>JBGOXY010000254.1:0-3208 GCA_041479415.1 Anaerolineae bacterium | reverse complement strand
GAACTCGATATGCAGATCGAGGACGGCACGATCCGACTGTACCGGGCCAAGGTCAAGGTGTCTTTCAAGTTCGAGGGCCGCGAGTAGAGCTGCACCCGCAACGAGATCTCATGGGGGAACCGCTGCTCTTCAACAGAGTGGCAGACAGCCCTTTGTGCGGTGCTGCGCGGTAACCTGCCCCCACCGACACGCTTGAGCCATGCCACACGAGTCGCGGCGCGGCCGCGGGCATCAGCGCCGGGTTCATCCCAACACGTCGAGGATCCCACCCAGATGAGGCACGCCTTCCTTTTTAATCTTGCGGCGGTTCTTGTGCTGCTTGGATGCTCGCTGGTCGGACTGGTCGCGCGGACCACGGCCGGCACGACGCCTCCCGACACCGCCCTGCCCGGCTTGGCGCTGCCGCCGGAGTGGACCGCCGCGCCTGCCCTCACGACGCGTCCGAACGCCGCCACGCCTTCCGTATCAAGCCTGCCCGTGGTCTATCTGGGCGTGATGGTGCACCTGGAGGGATGGGGAGACGACAAGAGCGAGAACCGGTTCGGCGCGCATACCGTTCAAATCCGCGACACGGCAAGCCTGTTTGAAAAGTACGGCGCCAAACTCACCTTCGAGAGCAAGGAGGTCACCGAAGGGATTTTGCGCTGGGGGGATAACGTGTTGCTCGAAATGGAGCAGCGCGGTCACGGGGTGGGTGTGCACGCGGACTTGGGCGGCAGCCTGAGCGACGATTGCGCCAGGCTTGGCCCCGAACTGCGCGCCGAACGCGAGCAGCTCGAGTCTCTCGGCGTGCGCGTGAGACACGTTTCGGGCAACGTCTCCCATTGTGATTGGATCGCTGCCACCATCGACGCCGGCTACTCGTTCACAACCGGGATCGTGGCCTACGGTGTGATGTCTATGCCTGCCGCCAATCGCCCTCCCGAGTTCCGCAACTGCAAGAGCCCCGCCGCCTGCCACGATCTGTTCCCGCCTGAACTGGAGGACCGCCTTCACCCCTGGCGCCCCGCGAGCGGGACCGACTGGCTCACCCACGACCCGAATGGCAAACTCGTCATTCTGGCCTCCGGGCAGGGAATCGCCTGCGCTCAGGAGCAAACGGCCGGTCAGGATACCCGGAACGACGGGTGCCTCTTCGAACAGGCGGACGTCCAGGCCATGATGGGCGTTCTGGATCAGGCGCTCGAGTTGGCTGCGCCAGACCAGGTCAACATCCTATACTTCTCTTGGAGCTTGGGCTCCCCGCTTGATCCGCTCGTGCTCGAGGAATGGCTCAAGGCCGTTGAGCCGTATGTCAAGGCGGGGCGCGTCCAGTGGAAAACACTGCCCGAGATGTATGATGCGTACGTGGCGTGGGAAGGCAGTTGAGTCGGCAGAGCGACCCCCCTGCCTCATAGGCACCCTCCGCGCGAGCCCGCGAGAAAGAAGTATGGATGCACGACTTGACGGATCTTGGCCAGACGAAGCGATTGTGGCTGCGAGCGCCGAACTCCGCCGACCTTCCGGCCATCCTCACGTTGTGGCAGGACCCGCAGGTCACTCGTCACATCGGCGGGCCGCGCGAGCCCCAGGTCGTTGCAGACCACTTCGAGCGTTACGCCGCCGACCCGCTGCGCATGGCCACCCAGGAGCGCGATGGGTGGTGGTCGCTGATCGAACGGGGGACAAACCGTTTCGTGGGCCTGGGCTCGCTCAGCGAGAAGGATGTGGATGGCCAGGTCGACGTCGAATTGGGCTACTTCCTGCTGCCGGCCTTCTGGCGGAAGGGATATGCCGGCGAGGCTGCGCGGCGTGTCGTTCGGTTCGGTTTTGCCCAACTCGGCCGGCCCTCGCTCATCGCGCTGATCGATCCGCACAACGAGGCGTCGCTCGCCGTGGCTCGCCGGCTGGGCATGCGCTACGAACGCGCCGCGCTGCGCTCTGATGGCGTGACCCGGCACGTCTATCGTTTGTGGGCGCCTGGCACCAGGCATCCCACGGCTCCATCTGAAGGTTGAGGTTTGGCCAGCCCGGCTCGCGACCGCTATGGCCGGTGGCCAGGCAGCGACTCACGAGAGCGTGGCGATTCCGGTCCAAAGGCGGACCCTCGGTGTGCGGCGGTTCATCAGGGAGGCACGATGAATGCGAAGCAGCAAAGCGGTGTGATCATCATCCAACCCCAGCCCGTCCTCGAGGGGGCCGGCGTGCGGCTGCAGCGCAGCCTGGGCACCTCACACTTCAACTATCTCGATCCGTTCCTGCTGTTCGACGACTTCAGCTCGCCGAATACCGCCGACTATGTGCTCGGTTTCCCCTGGCACCCGCATCGCGGCATCGAGACCGTGACCTACATCCTGAGCGGCCAGGTCAGGCACCTCGACAGCCTGGGCAATGGCGGCACGCTGGGCGCAGGCGAGGTGCAATGGATGAGCGCGGGCAGCGGGATCATGCACGAGGAAATGCCGCAGCCCACCTCCGAACCCTTGGTCGGATTCCAGTTGTGGGTCAATCTCCCGGCGCGCGAGAAGATGTCGACGCCGCGATATCAAAACATCCCAGCCCAGAGCATCCCGGCGGTATCCCTCGGCAGCGGGGTCAGCGCGCGCATTGTCGCGGGATCGCTGGGCGGGGTCCGCGGCCCGGTCACGGATATCGCCGTCTCGCCCACCTACTGGGACATCGCATTGGAGGCTGGGGCCGCGGCTGCGCTGTCTGTCTCCTCGGGAGATTCGGCCTTCGCATACGTTTTCCAAGGGGACGTCGAGTTATCGGTATCGGAAGGCGAGGCCACCCGCGCCGCCGCCCGCTGCCTGGCCGTGGTTCAAGGTGCGCACGACGTGAGGATTGCGGCCGGTTCAAAAGGTGCTCGCCTGTTGTGGGTGGCCGGGTCACCCCTGCACGAGCCCATTGCCCGCTACGGCCCGTTCGTGATGAACACCCGCGATGAAATCCAGCAGGCGCTAACCGACCTGCAACAAGGTACCTTTATCCGCGCTCAGCCGCGAAGCGATCCGAGCCAATGGTATGGCGCTCGCGAGGACGGAGGCGGCGCCAGGTAAGCATTGGCGCTCGCCGCTTGGGGGTCTCGTCGTCCGTCGCAGCCGCGGATAGATCTCGTCGAGGGTTCAGCATGAGCGCTTGGCGCACCTCCCTGCGGGTCGACCCTGTGCCGCGACTTCTGAAGGCTCCCGATCCCGCCTTGGTCTTCTTCGTGAGGCGGGATGTCTTG
>JBGOXY010000253.1:0-3228 GCA_041479415.1 Anaerolineae bacterium | reverse complement strand
CCGAGTCGTAAAGTGCACGCCACCCGGTGACCTCCATCCCCCTCTCAGGCAGAACTGTCCGGGCAGCCAGAAGGGTGGCGGCGATCACGGCGAGCGCAATGAACGACCGCCGAGTTCCAAACTGCGTGGGAGCTTGAGCTTTCGAATTCATCGCCTCGCCGATGGCGGCCTACCGAAGGGAACGCCCGATTCTCTGCAGCGATGCAATTCCCTGGCCAAGTCTCATCGCGCTTACCCCATCCACAACCAGACGGCAAAACCGCCCGACATGAACAGCAGACCGGCCCATCCGCCATACAGCAGGAGGCGATTTAGCCAAGCGCGCTGCCCTGCCTCCCCCAGAACGAAGAAAGCCGGGAAGAGAGCCAAGACGTAACGCACCATCCCGACCAGCGGTTCTGAGCCTCCCTGGCGCGTCAGGTAGAGAAGCAGGAAGCTTAGATAGTACACGGAATAGAGGCGAGGCAGCCGCCGCCACACCGGCACGGCGAGAACAACAAACGCCAGCAAAAAGACAAAATCCAGAATGTCGGTGATGAATGCGCCACCGCTCAAGATAAGCCTCATCGAGGCTAGGAGGTTTGCGCCTGGCAAGACGAACCCGCCTCCAAACCTCGCGACCTGCACCATGAACGGGGCCCACGGCGCCTTCCCGAGCCCAAGCCACACGTACAGGGGGAACAGCAAGCCCAGCGCGAGCGCGATGCTCGGTGCCATCCAGGGCCCGGCCCGCCGTTCGCGTCGCCAGGAATCCCAAGCCGCATAGGCCAATGGAACGACGATAAGCAGGGCCGGCAGCCGGGTCAAGCAGGCCACCCCTCCCCACACGCCGGCCCAGATCCAACGCGATCGGCGCGCCGCCCACATTGTGAGCACGACCGCGAGGAGGAAAAGCGACTCGGTATAGTCTGCCAAGAAGAAGAAGGCGGTGGGGAAGAACGCCAAATACATCGTCGCTCGACGCGCCGCCTGCCGATCGCCGGTCTCTTCCTGCGCCAGCCTCAACAACGCGAAGAGCACACCAAGGTAGGCGGCGCTGGAAATGAGGATGCCCGCCAGGAGTGTGTTGCCGCCGACCAGCGGTGCCAGCGCACGCATGGCCCATGGCAGCAGGGGCGGCACGAAGAGAGCGATGTCAAATGCCTCATACCCGCGCTCAGCTATCGCCTGATAGTGGAGGGTATCCCACCGCTGCCAGGGCTCGAGCCACGGGTTGGTTTCTGGCGTGACGCCGAGATAGGGGCGCAATGCAGCATCTGGCGGCAGCGGGTCGGGGTAAAGCGATCGCACCGCCCACATCCATACCGTTAGCCCGATTCGCACGAGCAGAAACAAACCGAAAACGAAGGCGGCCGGGCTGCGCAGCCAGCCTGCCCGGATAGCGCTTCCTGCTGATCGATGGTCGTCCTGTCCTGTCAACGCGCCATCCGCTGCAGCTCTAAGGATCGCCCGCCGAAGGAGGTCAACTTGGCCGGCGGACGTCAATGGCTGAGGAGTGTACGGCAGGGTTCTTGCGATTGTCAAACGCAGAAAGGAATTGCAGCGCGCGCTAGGACCCGAGTGGCGGCACCCACCCTTCCACTATTCCGAGGGGCAGGACACGTGGAGGCCTGCGGCCACACTTACCAGCGATGGCACTTCAGCCGACGGAGCTGCACGATCAACGTTTCGCCAATGCAGCATATATGCGATTGCCGACCCGCCGCGGGCAAGCGTAAGGCGTGCTGGGCCCCCTTCCGGATTGCCCCCCAACGCGTGGGCGCCTAGGCAAACCGCGCGTTGATATCACGCAGCGTCTCCTCGGCCGGGCGCATCTGTCCCGGGGTCAAGCGCGCTAGCGGCGTCGTGCCCAGTCCGGAGATCTCCACAAACGTGGGCTGCGTCGGGTTGACGTAGATCAGCCCGGTGACGAAGGTGCCCTGCGTGCGCGACTCCTCGATCAGCGTGAGCGCCGCCAAGCGCGAGGTGGGGTCGTGATCGACTTCGATCTTCTTCAGCCGCAGGCTCGACCCGTCGGCGAAGGCCACCGAGGTGATCTCGCCCGGCTCGTAGCTGACCACGATCTCGTCCCGCTCCGGCACGTAGGTCAAGTCGTGCAGCGGTTCCTCATGCTCACGGCCCCAGGCGTAGCTCTTGGGCGACTCGTCTTTGTTATTGAAGGTCACGCACGGGCTGATCACATCCAGCACCGCCGTCCCCTTGTGCGCCAGGGCCGCCTTGAGCAGCGTCGAGAGCTGGCGCGGGTCGCCGGCGAACGAACGCGCTACGAAGCTCGCTCCGCCGACCAATGCTTCCAGACAGATATCGATCGGGGGGAGTTTGTTCTGCAGCCCCTTCTTCAGCTCCAGGCCCTGATCGGCGGTGGCCGAGAACTGGCCCTTGGTGAGGCCGTACACCCCGTTGTTGGCCACGATGTAGACCATCGGCACGTTGCGCCGCACCAGGTGTTTGAATTGCCCCATGCCGATATTGGCTGTGTCGCCGTCGCCGCTCATGCCGATTGCCCGCATCGTATGGTTGGCGAGAATGGCGCCGGTCGCGGCCGAGGGCATGCGCCCGTGCAGCCCGTTGAACCCGTGAGCCCGGTTCATGAAGTAGGCCGGCGCTTTACTCGAGCAGCCGATGCCGCTGACCTTGATTAGTTGCTCGGGCGGGATCGAAAGCTCGAAACACGCCGCGACAATCTGGCTGACTATCGAATTGTGGCCGCAGCCCTGGCACAGGGTTGTCTCCAGCCCGCGGTAGTCGGTCTTCTCCAGACCGATCATGTTCGTCGTGGCCTTCTTGGGTGCTGTCACCACGGTCATCGCGCACTCTCCTTCTCTCCGCGCACGGCCTGGACCACGCGCTGCGCTGTCAGCGGCAACCCGTCGTTGTGAGCCAGCGAGCGCATCGCGCCGCCGTGCTCGGCGAAGTCGATCTTGAGTAGGCTGTGCATCTGCCCGTCGCTGTTCAACTCAACCACCCAGTTCAGCGGGTGCTCTGCCAGGAAGGTGCCCACCTCATCGGCGAATGGAATGGCGCGCAGCCGCAGGTAGTCGCTCGGCATGCCTTGCTCGGCCAGGATATGTCGCGCCTCCTGAATCGCTGGGTCGGTCGATCCGAAGGCCACCAGCCCGACGCGGGCGCCGCTCATGCGTTCCACCACCGGCGGCGGGACGAGCCCCTTGGCCGTCTGGTACTTGCGCGCCAGGCGCGCCATGTTGGCTTCCCACACCTGCGGATCTT
>JBGOXY010000252.1:0-3230 GCA_041479415.1 Anaerolineae bacterium | reverse complement strand
CACAGCCTCGCCGGGTGCACCTTCCACTGCCACAGCCTGTGCCGCCTCCGGCGCACCTTCGGCCACAACCGGAGCCTCCGCCGCACCCTCGAGCGTAATGGGGGCGGGCTCAACCACCTTCGCTGAAAGGATCGCCGTCTGCAGCCGTGAGCGCAAATCCTCCAGGCTGCGGGCGCCGACTTCGGGCAGCGCCAGAATCGAATCCGGGTCGAGCGTCAATTGTTCGAAGGCCTGAGCGATGTTGGTGAGGCCGGCCGCAGTCAACGCGGCCACCAGCGGTTCGTCGAGGCCAATCTCGCTGAGGGGGATCTCGTACGCCGGCTGCGGGATGTTCTTGCGGATCTCGGCCAGTCGCCGCGCCTGTGCCTTGCGCCGGCTTTCCCGCTGTTGCGAGAGGGCCGACTCCACCAGGCTGACCAACTGCTCCATGGCCTGGTAGTCTTCAGGCGGCAGCGGGCGGCCTTCGGCCTTTTTGGCCAAGGCCTCGCTCACCGGCTTCACCAGCTCTGCGTGCTGCTCGGCGAGTTCCGCCAGCCCGGGTTCGCTGGTCAGTTTGGCCAGCGCGTCGGAGGTAGCTTCCGGGATGCTCTTAATGTCGATCCGCCATCCGGTCAGCTTGGCCCCCAGCCGCGCGTTCACACCCTCGCGGCCGATGGCCAGGCTCAGTTGGTCTTCGGAGACGACGACCAGGGCGGTCTTGCCGCGCTGCGGGTCGTCATCCAGGTACACGCCGGCAACGCGCGCCGGGCTGAGCGCCTTGGCAATGAAGGCCGCTGGGTCTGGGTTCCACTCGATGACGTCGATCTTCTCGTCGTGCAACTCGCGCACGATGGCCTGGATTCGCCCGCCGCGCATGCCTACGCACGCACCCACCGGATCGAGGTTGGCCTGCAGCGCGGTCACCGCCACCTTCGAGCGGATGCCCGGCTCGCGGGCGATGCCTTTGATCTCGACCATGCCCTGGTAGATCTCGGGCACTTCCGCTTCGAGCAGGCGCCGCAGCATGCTGCGATCGGCGCGCGAGAGTGTGATTTGCGGCCCGCGCGGCGTGCGCGAAACGTCCAAGAGATATGCGCGGATGCGATCGCGCGGTCGATAACGTTCGGTGGGTAGTTGCTCGCGCTTGGGGAGCACCGCTTCGGCGCGGCCCAGGGTGACGGTCACCGCTTGCGCGCCCACCGCTTGTATCGTCCCGTGGACGATCTCGCCCTTGCGCGCCGACCACTCGTCGAACTGCTTGTCGCGCTCGGCGTCGCGCAGCCGTTGATGGACGATCTGCTTCGCAGTCTGGGTGGCGATGCGCCCGAAGTCCTTGGGCGTGCTCTCCACCAGGATCAGTCCGCCCAGCTCGGCCTTTGGGTCCACCAACTGCGCATCGGTCAGGGTGACCTCGGTGCGCTCATCCTGAACGTCTTCGACGATTTCCTTCTCGGCGAAGATCTGGATCGTGCCTTTGGTTATGTCGACCTTGGCTTCCACCTGTTGTGCGTTGGAGGCATTGACCGCGCGGCGATAGGCGTTGACCAGCGCCGTCTCCAGCACTGAGAGCACCACCTCGCGAGGCAGGCCGTAATGCTCCAGCACCTCGTTGAAGGCCAAGATGAACTCGCTTTTCATTGTTCTTTCTATCTCCGTCCAGGGGCGAATGGCCGCCTAATACGCAGAAAAGTGGGGGACACCCACTTTTCTTAACCCAACGACCTCAACCGAGAGAAACCTATTGAGATTCTAGCACATTCGTCGCCTGCCAGCAAGACCCGGTTTGCCCTTGCCCACCGGCGACAGCCGGCAGCCCCGTCCCCGGCACGCGCCTCGTGCCGCTGCTTTGCCTGCCTCAGGCCGTCGGCGTCAGGAAGGTCTCAAAAACCTCACGCAGCATCGCCTCCGGCAGGGCCCCCATCTGACGGTTCACCGGCTCGCCCTGGCGGAAAAAGATCAGCGTCGGGATGCCGCGGACATCAAATCGTTCTGCCAGGCTCTGGTTGTCGTCGGTGTTGACTTTGGCCACCAACAACCGGCCGTCGAATTCCTCGGCCAACTTCTCTAAAGCCGGGGCGATCATCCGGCACGGCCCGCACCATGGGGCCCAGAAATCCACCACGACCGGCATCGGCGCGTGCAGTACCTGAGTCTCGAAATCGGTTTCGCTTACATGAATTGGCTGCGGCATGTGTACTCCTGCGGGTCCCGGTGGTCGTGATGTATGCCCCTTGGCAAAGCCGATCCCGCCCGAATGCGCGAGCGTGGCCCCATTGTGCCGCCGTTTTGGGTCTCTTACATGGGATATCGGTCACGTCTCCCGCAGTCCATTCGTCCTTGCCGGACCCCGCGCGTTGCATGCTCATGCCCATGGGCCTTCGTGTGGGAAGCCTTCGAATGTCCGGCGAGATCGACCGCCCACCGCCGCGGGTGTTGCCCGCCGGTCACGCCTTACGGCCGCGCCCGCCGCGAAGCATGGGGCGAGGGTCGAGAGGCTTGGGGTAGCCAATGCGCTCGCCGCCCCGTCCGCACCCACGGCTCGAATCGCTCTATGCGGCGAGGTGCGAGGGGCATTGTATAATCGGGTGAGTTCAACCGAGGCGGTCGATGCCCGAGACAATCCTGAGCCATCCGAGCTATACCGTCCAGCTTCCCGTTTTTGAGGGGCCGCTCGACTTGCTGTTACACCTCATCGAGCGGGCCGAGCTGGATATCACGCGTGTTGCGTTGGCCCAGGTCACCGACCAGTTCTTGGGCTATCTGGCATCGATGCAGGAGCGCCGCCTGGAAGAAGTGGTCGGCTTCCTGGTCATTGCCGCCCGCCTGCTGCAGATCAAGAGCGAGGCCCTGCTGCCGCGGCCGCCGCAGCGCGAAGTGGGGGAAGAGGATCCGGGCGAAGAGCTCGCGCGCCTGTTGCGCCTCTACCGCGCCTTCAAGCGCTCGGCCGAATTTCTTCACTACCGCGAGCAGTTAGGGCTGCGCAGCTACGTTCGCCTGGCGCCGCCCCCGCGCGTGCCGCCGCGCTTCGACCTGAGCACGGTGACCCTCGCTGACCTGACTCGGGCCGCGGCCACGGTGCTCTCCCGCGCGCCCGAGCTGCCGCCCCTCAACCTGATGGTCAGCGCGCCCAAGGTAACCATTCGCGAACAGATCCGCCGCATCGCCGATGCTATCCGCGCCGATGGGAAAGCTGCCTTCCACCGGGTTATCCGAGGCTTCCAAACCAAGATGGAAGTGGTGGTGGCCTTTCT
>JBGOXY010000251.1:0-3310 GCA_041479415.1 Anaerolineae bacterium | reverse complement strand
CTCCCAGCGGGCGCTTGCGCTTGGTCGCGGGCTAGCAGGCAGGTCCTGCGCCGAGAGACACATGCGACTGCGACTTGCCCTGAGCGGCGCAAACTGACACCATCGGCTCGGGCAGATGTGTATGGCACAACAAGAAAAGGCTGCCCCGGGATGGGCAGCCTCGAAACCTGCCAGTTGAGGCGCTCGTCGGACCCTGGCTAGTGCGGAAGCGCGAACTCCCACTCGCAATAAGAGTTCGAGACCGGGTCGGGCGGGGCGTGCAAGCAGCGCGTCTGGATGCGCGGGTCGACCGCGCGGGCGAACTCGGTGTACTCGACGATCCCAACCGAGCGGCACGGGAAGGCCGGCAGTCCTTTCTGCTGGCGCGTGGCCTGCACCCGGCATTCGAGCATGCGAAAGCGCATCAAGTGGTCGTCCACGGCCTGGCATTCCTGTCGGTTGACGGTCGCGTACAGCCGGTACTCGAGCGCGCGGCCGAGCGACCACAGCCCGCCGCCGTGAGGAATGCGAAACGCTTCCATGATGCGCCGGGCCTCCGCCGGGGCGAAGCGCGCCCAGGCGGCTCGATCGAGCTCAATAGCGTCGGCCAGGCCGTGGCGCTCCTCCGCGGCTAGGAACCAGCAGCCGTCGTGCGCCAGCCAACTGCGGGCGTAGATCTTCACCAAGGTGACCAGATCTTCGCGCGGCAACGCCTCCAGATCCATCGTGCTTCCCTCCATCGCCAGGCCGGCTGGGCAGGTTAGGGTCCTTACTGCTTCTCTATTATGGGGGTGGGCCGGCATTTGGCAAGTGACCTTGAGCAGGATTTCGGCTCCCTCCTGGATGGGCTCACCGTTCGTCAGAAGCCGAAAGGCAATGTAGAATAGCCGTCTAGAAGACCGTTCGGAATTCAGCCAGCCCAACCGTGAGGGACAATACGATGACTGCTCGCCAAACGCCGAAGGCATTGTTTCTTGTGTGGAGCATTCTGGTCGCCAGCGCCATCGCCTGCAACGTGCCCGGGCTCGTCGGTCCACAGACGGCACCGGCCCCCACCCAGCCGGTGGTGCTGCTTCCCACCCAACAGGTCGAGCTTCCGACTCAGCCTGTTGCGACGGTCGAACAGCCCACGTTGCCTCCACCGCCCACCACGGCGCCTACTTTGCCGCCAACGATCGCGCCGAGCCCGACGACCGGTGTGATCGCGATGGGCGCGCCGGAGGTCTCGACCAAGACTCTCTACAAAGGCGCCGGCGGCTGTGACCCGAAGGAGATCACGTTCCGAATCACGGTCACCAACCCAGGCCAGGTGAAGAACGTCATCCTATTCCTGCGCACACAAGATAAGTCGACCGCCTCCAAGACCGACTGGGACGAAGGGACGGCGATGAAGCCCGGCTCGGGTGGCAAGTACACCCGGACCTACCATTCGTCCGACATCCCAACCTATGGCAGCTTCAGCAACGCGTGGCTGTATTACCAATTCGTGGTCACCGACAAGCAGAACAAACTGATCCGCGGACGGGTCTTCACCGACGTGAGCTTCCAGGCCTGTCCGTAAGCGGCACGGTCGGCCGAGGCGCCGGCCAGGGGTTCCGGGCGGTGCACGCGGTGGGCCCACATGCCTGGGGTCTTGACCCGCGCCTGGATGGAACGCGCGTGGCGAGCGGATGCGCGTGAGGATCGGCCGAATCCATTCCAGTCGAGCGGAACACATCCATTCCGCCTGCCGCCTGCGGGTCGCACGGCCCCGAAACCCTCGAGCGGAGAGGCTCGATCCTGGACTGTCCCCCACGAAAGAGCGCCGCTCCGAGCGAAAGGCAACATGCAGCGCACGGCCATTCACATCACTTTTCGATCCATACTCGCCGCGTTGACGGTTGCTCTGGCGAGCGGGCTGATGCTCCTGGTCCGCAACTGGGTGACGACGCCAACCGTTGCCCTGCTCTATCTACTCCCGGTAGGCTTGAGCACGGCCTTTTGGGGCCTGGTGCCGGGTCTGGTCGCCGCCCTGGGAGCCTTTGTCGCCTTCAACTACTTCTTCCTGCCACCCTTTTTCACCCTGCATGTGCTGCATGCGGCGGACCTCTTCTCGCTGGTGGTCTTTCTGGTCGTGGCGGTCACGATGAGCCGGCTGGTCGGCCGCGCCGAATCCAACCTGGCGCGCGCCCAAGCCCGCGAGCATGAGGCGGTGCACCTGCACGAGCTGACCGCCGCCCTGGCGGGGCTCCACGATGACACAACCATTCTGCAGGCGTTGGCGGAACATGTGCTGGCGACCTTCCGAGGAGATGTGGCGCAGGTCAGCCTGCAAGCGGAGCCGGGAGGTGCGCTGGAAGTGATCGCCTTGCCCTCCAGCCCTGCCGCACCGCAATCGCGGCCGACGATTGCCCTCCCCATTCTTGGCATGCGAGGGATGATGGGAGAGATTGCCCTCTGGCGAGCAGCGGGCGGCCTCACTCCAGGCGAACGACGGCTGCTCGGTACATTCAGCCGCGAAGCCGCGCTGGCTGTGGAGCGGGTGGGCCTGGCCGAGGCCAAGAGCCGCGCCCAAGCGCTGGTTCAGAGCGATGCCCTCAAAGCGGCGATTCTCTCTTCAGTCTCCCACGAACTTCGATCGCCATTGGCCACGATCAAGGCCTCGGTGACCAGCCTGCGCACGGCGTTGGTCCCCTGGGAGTCGGAGGCGCGCGAGCAACTGCTGCAGGCGGTCGAGGAAGAGACCGACCATCTCAACGAATTGGTGGGCAACCTGCTAGATATGTCGCGCATCGAGGCCGGCTCGCTCAGGCCCCAAAGACAATGGAACGATCTGGGCGAAATACTGCAGTCGGTGCTGGGCCACATGAAGTCGGCACTGGCTCAACACCATGTCGTGGCGGAGTTGCCCAACGACCTGCCACTCGTTCCAGTGGATTGGGTAGAGATCGAACAGGTATTCCGCAACTTATTGAGCAACAGTATCAAGTACTCGCCGCACGGGACAACGATTCGCATCGTGGCACGAGCGCAAGCCCCGTGGGTCTTGGTCGAGGTCAGCAACGAAGGCCCGGCGATCCCTGAAATCTACGTGGAGCGTATCTTTGAAAAATTCTTCCGCTTCACAGCCCAGGATCAGGTTGCGGGGACCGGCTTGGGGCTCTCGATCTGCAAGGGAATTGTCGAGGCTCACGGCGGGCGCATCTGGGTCGAGAACCTTTCCGGAGGTGTGGCCTTCAAGTTCCTGTTGCCGTTGACCTGGGAAGGCGCGCGGCCGCGAGAGATGGAAAGCCATGAACCAACATCCTCACGTCCTGGTGATTGACGACGAGCCGCAGATCTTGCGGGCGCT
>JBGOXY010000250.1:0-3314 GCA_041479415.1 Anaerolineae bacterium | reverse complement strand
CTGCCGCGCGGTGACACGGGTGGCGAACGAGTTTCACCCGCGCTATGGTGCGCGGCGGCGAACCTACCGCTACCGCGTGATTGAGAGCCGGCAGGCGGACCCGCTGGGCGAGCGCTATGCCTGGCGCATCTGGCCCGCACTCGAGCGCGGCATTCTCGAGCGGGTCAGTGCCGCGATCGTCGGCCGGAAGGATTTCGCGGCGTTTGGCACGCCGCCACGCCGCGGCGGCACAACGGTGCGCCACGTGATGGGTACCGAATGGCGCCCGATCGAGGGCGCGCTGGAGTTCACTATCCAGGCCGATGCCTTCCTGTACCGCATGGTGCGCATGCTCGTCGGCAGCCTGGTGCGGGTGGGGCAAGGGCGGCTGGCCGAGGCAGAATTCCTCGAGCTGCTCGGGCGGCCGGGGGCGGGGCACGGCGGGCCCGCGGCCCCGGCCAAGGGCCTGTGCCTGATGCGCATCGATTACGAGGCGCCGGACGGTTCTGAGGCGGAAGCGCCTCCGACCGGCGCGCTGAGCGTAACGTTGTAGTTGGAGAGAGCAAAAGTGGAAAAGACCTATTACCCCAAAGAGCGGGAGATCACTCGCGACTGGTTTGTGGTAGATGCCAGTGGGGAGATTCTCGGACGGTTGGCCAGCCGCATCGCGCGGGTCTTGCTGGGCAAGCACAAGCCCACCTTCACCCCGGGGGTCGAGCTGGGCGATTTTGTCGTCGTGGTGAACGCGGGCAAACTGCGCGTCACGGGCAAGAAGCTGACCGAGAAGATGTACTATCACCATTCCGGTTATCCGGGAGGGTTGAAGACCATCTCTCTTCGAGAGCAATTGGTCAAGCACCCGGACCGAGTGGTGCGAGCCGCCGTGTGGGGCATGCTGCCTCATAACAAGCGCGGCCGCCAGGTCATCAAGATGCTCAAGATCTACGCCGAGGCCGAGCATCCTCATCAGGCGCAGCAGCCCAAGCCGCTGCCGGCCAAGTAGCCGCGGCAACGAGAAAGGATAACGAACCGATGGCAGCTCAATACTACGAAGGCGTAGGTCGACGCAAGGAGAGCACGGCGCGCGTGCGAGTGGTCGCCGCGGCCGGCGGGGTCATCGTCAATGGCAAGCCGGCGGAGGAATACTTCACACGCGACGGCGACCTGCAGAAGAGCCTCTCACCCTTGCGCGTCACCGGACGCGAAGCGCAGGTCACGGTCACGGTCCTTGTCTCGGGTGGCGGCGTGACCGGGCAGGCCGGCGCGGTATGCATGGGCCTCGCTCGCGCACTGGTCAAGATGGATGAGACCTTCAAGCCGGCCCTGCGCAAGGAGGGCTTGATGACGCGCGATAACCGGATGAAGGAGCGCAAGAAGCCCGGCCTCAAGCGCGCCCGCAAGGCCCCGACCTACACCAAGCGCTAACTTGGGTCAGTCGGCAACCCTGTTCACACTGGATGGGTCGGGGAGACGGTCCCCGACCCTTTGCTTTCTCCGCCGTGGGCGCGCTGCTGCTAGAATGGGATAGCGTTGGAGACGACAGGCGAGAATATGAGCTATTCAGGAATCACAATCGTCGGGCTGGGTCCGGGCGACCCAGGCCTCCTCACGCGCGCGGCCTGGGAGGTGCTGTGCGGCACCCAAGAAATATGGGTACGCACTGCGCGCCACCCCACGGTGGACGCGCTTCCCGCCTTGCCCTGGCGCTCGTTCGATGCACTCTACGAGGGACGCACGCGCTTCGAAGAGGTGTATGCAGCCATCGTGGATCAGGTGCTCCAGCTGGCGCGCCGGCCGCAGGGCGTGATCTACGCCGTGCCGGGCGACCCGCACATGGGAGAGGCTACGGTTGAGATGCTGCGCACGCGTGCGGCCGAGGCTGGCCTTGCGTTGCGCTGCCTGCCGGGCGTGAGCTACCTCGAACCGACCCTGCACATGCTTGGCCTGGATGGGTTGGCGGGTGTGGCACTGGCGGATGCCGTTGAGCTGGCGCAGCTCCACCATCCGCCCTTTCCGCCATCGCAACATGCCATCCTCGCCCAGCTCTACTCCTCAGAAGTAGCCAGCGATGTCAAGCTGGTGCTGATGAACCAGTACCCTGAGACCCACCCCGTGCAGATTGTGCAGCACGCCGGCTTGTCCGACGCGCGCACCACCCGCCTCCCGCTCTTTGAACTCGATCGATTCCCCGGGCTGGATCACCTTTCCTCGCTTTACGTTCCGCCCCTCGAGGCCTCGGCCCTCGAGCAATTCCAGGAAACCGTAGCCCACCTGCGCGCACCCGAGGGCTGCCCGTGGGACCGCGAGCAGACCCATCTGAGCCTGCGCTCGCACATGCAGGAAGAATGTTACGAAGTGCTGGATGCCCTGGATCGCCAGGATGCTCACGCCCTGCAGGAGGAACTGGGTGACCTGCTCTTGCAGATCATTCTCCAGACCCAGATCGCAACCGAGGGCGGCCAATTTCGCATGGCCGATGTCGTACGCGATATCAACACGAAGATCGTACGTCGCCATCCGCATGTGTTTGGCGGGAAAACGGTCGAAGGTGTCGAGGAGGTGCTCAGCAACTGGGAAGCGATCAAGGCTGACGAGCGCAGCGCCAAGGGCGAAAGCGGGCACGGACTGCTCAATGGAATCCCGGCCGGCCTGCCGGCACTCCTCCAGGCAGACCTGGTTCAGCAGCGCGCGGCGCGGGTTGGATTCGACTGGCGCGAGTTGGGCGGCGTGTTGGACAAGGTCCAAGAAGAGATACGCGAGGTGCAAGGTGCGGATGATGAAGTGCGGCGCGCCGAGGAGGTGGGCGACCTGCTGTTCGCGGTCGTGAATCTCGCGCGCTGGGTGAAGGTGGAGCCGGAATCGGCATTGCGCGAGGCCAACCAGCGCTTCCGCCGCCGTTTCGAGAGGATGGAGGCCGTGGCCCGCGCGCGAGGCGTATCGCTCGGAACGCTTGGCCTGGAGGAACTCGACCAGATGTGGGAGGACGCCAAGCGCCACCTCGGTTGAGTGGGTCGCTGCATCCGATGCGAGGAAACAGGACGGGGCTGACTATTCGAGTCAGCCCCGTCGCTATCCGCAACGGCGAAACCGGCCGGGCCGGTAAGCGCCCTGCGTTCCTGGGGTTAGAACAAGCCCTTGTACATGCCGCCATCAAGCGTCAGCATCTCGCCGGTGATATACGAGGCGGCCGGCGAGCACAAGAAGGCCGCCGCCCGGGCAAACTCCTCCGGCTGCCCCATGCGTCCAAACGGGCTCTCGCTGGCCTGCTGGCGCGCTTCTTGCTCGGCGGTGCTCCCCGCCCGCTGCGCCCGATCATGCATCAGTTGACGAACTCG
>JBGOXY010000249.1:0-3315 GCA_041479415.1 Anaerolineae bacterium | reverse complement strand
GCTGTACCGCGCGGCCGTGCACGCGACAACTGTCCAGTGTGGAAGAAAGAATATTGAAGCGGGCCGCCGTGTGCGGAGCGAGGTCGGTCGGACCGACCGGCAGACCGCTGGGCGGCCGCCTCGGGCGGTTAGCTCGAATCGTTTGAGCGCATGTGCCGATCATGACGGCCGCCCGATCCGGGAGATGGCCCATCGCACGCGCAGTGATGGGCACGCCAAGTGATCCGCATGGGAGGAGGCCTGGAGTGAATGGAATGCAGGACCTAGTCACAGCCGTGCAGAGCGGTGATGAGCTGGAAGCTGCCGCGAGGGCCAGGCAGGCCATCCACGCGGGGGTGGCCGCCACGGACCTCATCGCCGCGATGACCAGCGGGATGAGAGAGGTCGGCGAGCAGTTCGCCCGCATGGAAATCTTTCTGCCCGAGATGACCATGGCCGCCCGAGCGATGCAGGCGGTTCTGAAAGAGGTGGACCCCGAACTCCGCGCGGCGGGCGTGTCCGCGGCCAAGAAGGGCACCCTGGTCATCGGCACGGTCCAGGGTGACATGCACGCGATCGGCAAGGACATCGTGATCAGCCTGCTGCGCTGCCATGGCTTCGAGGTCGTCGATCTGGGAGTCAATGTCAACGCCTTGGAATTCGTGCGCATGGCCGAGGCGGTCCACGCCCAGGCGATCGGGGCCTCGGCCCTCATGACAACCACCATGCCCGGACAGAAAGAAATCCTCAGCCTGCTCCAGGCCAAAGGCGTGCGGCAGAATTACCACGTCATCCTGGGCGGCGCGCCGGTCACCGCCGAATGGGTCCAGGCCTGCGGCGCGGACAGTTGGGGAGAGAACGCGTGGACGGCCGTCGAAATCCTGGAGCGCATCATGGCCCAAAGGAGGCCCTGACATGCCCCCTGTCCAGATGTGGAACATCTTCGAGCGAGCGGGCACGGGTCCCTTTAGCGAAGAGGATGACTTCACCTTCAAGATCTTGATGCCCAAACTGCAGCAGGTCATCCGCAAGTACGGCATTCGCTACGATCCGGCGATGCCCATTCCCCAGGATGACGATCTGGCCGATCGAGTCTGGCAGGCGGCGGTCGAATTCTTCCTGGAGGTCGGCGTCCTCAACGGCGACACCCATCGGCGCATCCTGCTCGAGGAGGCGGAACTGCGCGAGGCGCTGTACCATGCCCCGGGGCGGTACTGGGTCGGCGCGGGCAAGGACGCCCGCTGGTGGGAGCACCGCACGATCGAGGATGAGCGGACTCCCTTCTGCATATTCAGCCCCGACATCACCTGCGATGAGGACCTGTTCCTGCCCATGTCGCTGGCCTACCTCCAGGAGCCGCTGGCCGATAGCGTGTGTGCCCCGATTCTCGAGGAGAGCATGGGGTTGCCGATCAAGTCCGGCACGCCCACGGAGATGGCCGGCGTGGTAGAGCACGCCATGAGCCTGCGCCAGGCGGCCAAGCTCGCGGGGCGGCCGGGCATGTTCTTGGTCGCGGTGGGAACGGCGCAATCCGATACCGGACAGATTGCCGTGAGCAACGATGAGTGGGGCGTGCGTCCCACCGACGGGCGACTGATTGGCGTATTGAGCGAGATGCGCGTCGATAATGAGCTGCTCAACAAAATCGCTCACTGCGCCCAGTTCGGTTGTTTCGTGGGATGCCTCAGCGGGGCGATCTATGGCGGCTACGCAGGCCGCGCCGAGGGAACGGCTGTCCTGGAAACGGCCTACCACCTGGTGGGGCTGACCATCTATCAGGCCAGCTTTCAACAGAGTTTCCCCTTTCATCTGCACTTCACCTCCAACAGCGGTCGCGAAATGCTGTGGGTCGTCAGTATGGTCCACCAGGCGGTGAGCCGCAATAGCCGGATTCTCTCGACCTCCAATGGGTTCCTTAATGCCGGTCCGGGCACAGAGATGGTGTTGTACGAGGCCGCGGCCCATGGGCTGGCCAGCGTCGTCAGCGGCGGCGATCTGTGGGAAACGGCCGTGGCCCGCAACAAGCACCGCAACTACGCCACCCCCCTGGAGGCCCGTCTCGCCTGCGAAGTGGGGCACGCGGTGGCACGCCAACGCATGAGCCGGGGGCAGGCCAACCAGATCGCCCTGCGCCTGCTGGAAAAGTACGAAGCCCAGATTGCAGAGGCGCCCAAGGGCAAGCCTTTCCAGGAGTGCTACGATCGCCGCACAGCGCGCCCGAACGCCTGGTACCTCGATATGTACAAGAAGGTCAAGCAGCAGGTGGCCGCACTGGGTGTGGAATTCCCTTATTGAGGCGGCCCGCCGGGATGCCGACGGGGGGTGAGCCCAATTCATATCCTTGGAGAACAACATGCAGCCCATTCTGGAAAGCGCTGCCCAATCGGTCATCGGCGGGCGCAAGGCTGAGGTTGAACGCTTCGTCGCCCAGGCCTTGGCGGCCGGGATTTCGCCCCAGGCCATTCTCGACGACGGACTGATCGCGCCTATGGCGGAGGTGGGTGCGCGGTTTGAGCGGGGCGAGTTCTACGTGCCCGAGATGCTCATCGCCGCGCGGGCGATGCAGGCCGGCTTGGCCGTGCTCAAGCCGCACCTGGCCCAGGGCGGGGTCCTCATGCGCGGCACAGTCGTCATCGGCACCGTGAAGGGCGACCTGCAAGACATCGGCAAGAACCTGGTGGCGATGATGCTCGAAGGTGCCGGATTCGAGATCGTCGATCTCGGGACCGATGTGGCACCCGAGAAGTTTGCGGCCGCGGTGCGCGAGCACCATCCCTCGCTGGTCGGCATGTCGGCCTTGCTTACCACCACGATGAAGAACATGCACGCCTGCATCGAGGGCATCGAGGACCTTGGCCTGCGCGGCCAGGTCAAGATCCTGGTGGGCGGCGCGCCGGTCACCGAAGCTTTTGCCACCTCCATCGGTGCCGATGGCTACGCCCCGGATGCCAGCCGGGCGGTGGCGCTGGCCAAGTCGTTCGGCTAGTCTTCTGTCGCTGTCGAGACCCGTGCGGCCACGCCGACGGCGCGCTCGGCGCCGAGGGACTCGCGCCTCCTTGCGCCGTCCCCGCCCAGGCTCTAAAATACTTCGTCAACGCGGCGCGCCGCACCTGGCAGCACCCTTCACCTAGAATGGCCTCACGGCCGAGGAGCACACATGACGATCGCCTTGAACGGATCGGGCTTGACCCTTGAGAAGCTCGTACGCATTGCACGCCAGGGCGAGCGCGTCGAGCTCACCGGGGAGGCCGTGGCGCGAATTCGGGCATGCCGCGAAATGCTCGAACAGAAGCTCGTTGCCCACGAGATCATGTATGGGGTCAACACGGGCATCGG
>JBGOXY010000248.1:0-3323 GCA_041479415.1 Anaerolineae bacterium | reverse complement strand
CCGCATTCGACCCCCACGAGCGCGAGCGGATCCTGATCCTCGACGGCCTGACAAAATCGCTGGGCGCCTCGAACGTGCGCAACTGCCACCTCATCGCGCCGGAGGCCGTGGTGCGGTTCATCGTCGCGCGCGCCTCACACACTGTGATTCCCTCTTTCTACTCGATGGCGGTGGCCATGGCTGCCTATGAGCACGGTTATGCAGAGGCCACGCGCGGCATTCGCGAGCCGACCAACCTCAGCCGTACGGCGCTGCGCGAATTCTTCGCCGCGCACGGGCTGCGCGCGATTATCGACCAGGGGTATTACGCCTTCGTGCATGTCGGACGGTGGCTTGCCGCGCGCGGCTGGGGCGACAGCGAACCGCTCGGGCAGTATCTGGCCGAGCAGCATGGAGTGGCCATCGTGCCGGGGGCCTTCTTCTCGCCCTACGGTGCGGAATGGCTGCGGTTCTCGTATGCAACGCCGGTGGAGAAAACGCTAGGCGCCGCGCAGCGTCTGATGGAGGGATTGAATGCCCTTATCCAACATTGACCTTGCACATTTCGTCGACCGCCTGGAATTGGCGCGCGAGACAGCCGCGCGCAATTTTCCAGAGCGCGGGACGAGCGGCCTGGAGCTGGAATGGAACGTGATGGGGGAAGACCTGCGGCCGGCCCTCACGTGGCCGGGCGACCAATCGCAGGCGACGTTCGCCGATGCGCTGCGCGAGGCGCACTTGCCGGAGTGGCTCGCCCGATACAGCCAGCTGGAAGTGTTCAACTGGATGATCGAGTGGGCCACCGATCCGTTCTATTCGCCGCCGCTGGCCGTTTATCAGGCGCGCCTCTTCGAGGCCTGCCTGCTCTCGACGCTCGAGCGAGCCGCCCTGGGCGGCACCGGCTCGCTTCGCGCGTGGCACGGCAACCTTCTCTTTCCGGTGGAGGTCGGACATCCATCCATCCCGCGCGGCTGGAATTTGGCCAAGCGCCGCTACCTCGAGCGCTGCGTCGACCTGTTCGGTTCGCGCCTGGCGACAGCCGGCATTCACGCCAACCTCTCGCTGCCTGAGCCGCTACTGGCATGGGACCTCGTTCATCTCCCGCGATCTCGGCGGCGGCCGTTGCAGTTGGACACCTATCGCAATGAAGTCTATGCGCGTGCGACTCGTCTCTTGCGAGCCCATGCGGCGCTCTTCATCGCCACCTCGGCCAGCACCCCTTTGCGCGCCGAGGTGCGCGATGGGCAGCCGGTCGTGGTATTGACCGAGCACGACTCCGTCCGCACGCTGACGTTTCCCAGCCCGCCGGAACTGGACCCGGCGTACCTGTACCGCACCCATGCCGACTATGTGCGGCTTTCGAAGGATCTGGTTCGACGGGGGGTTCGCTTCGGCAACAACAACTGGACCCCGGTGCGGGCTCGATCGCTGGCCGAACCGGTGGAACGATTGATCGCCATCTCGGCCGAGGAATTGGAAGCACTCGACCAACGGGGGCTGTAC
This sequence comes from Anaerolineae bacterium, assembly GCA_041479415.1. Classification (GTDB taxonomy): domain Bacteria; phylum Chloroflexota; class Anaerolineae; order Anaerolineales; family RBG-16-64-43; genus RBG-16-64-43. The sequence continues at coordinate 1,841 of JBGOXY010000248.1, read as the reverse complement.
GAGGAGAATGGGCGCGACGCGCCATCGCGTGAGCATGTGGCGCGCGAGATCATCGTCCACAACTTGCTCGCACGGATCGATCTGCCCATGGCGCGGGTCGAGGTGCGCACCGACGAGGGCGGTCTGCCGCTGAGCCTGGAGATCGCCAACCTGACCCTCAAGGAATTGCTGCTGCTGCGCGGCTACGCGGATGCGGAATTCGGCGGTCCCTTTCGCTACGGCCGGGATGACTTGCGGCGCGCGCGCGGCAGTGAACTGGCTGCGGCGATGAAGGGAATGGACGCTGAACTCGTGCATCCGTTCTCGCGCGTGCGAGTAGGCATGCGGGCGTTCCTGGGCGAAACGCTCGACAACGTCCGGCCGCTAGCCCACGCGTTAGGCTGGGACGAGTGGCTGGTGCCGCTTGACGAGATAGCGCACGGCGCCCCCAATGCGGCGCAGCGGATACGAACACGGTTGCTGCCGGATGCGGATGAGCATTCGGTCGTCGATACGGAAGCTCTCGGCCGCCTGTTCGAGGAGCGACGCGCTCAAGTGGCCAGTGATATCGAGCACATCCGGCGCGAGCTCCCGGGCCTTGGCCCGCTGGCGGGCAAGCTTGAGGCGTTGTGGCGGCGGGCGGAGGCCGCGCAGCTCCTACCGACGGCCGAGGCGCGGCCCGCTGCAATCCAACTCGACCCGACGGCCGACGACGTCACGCGCGAAATTGTGTTGCTGGCCAGCCGGCTCATCGCCATCCCGTCGGTCAGCGTTGCGCCCGACGGATCGCCGCGGCTGGAAGCCATCCACGCGGCTGTTCGTCTTGTCGCCGAAGAGCTGATGCGCGGCGGACTCAACGTGCGCGTGTTTAGCGAGGGTCGCTTCCCGGCGCTGCTCGCAACCTTTCCGGGCGAGGGTGCCGCGCCGGTCGTCCTGCTGGGGCATTTGGACGTTGTGGGTCCCGATCCGGACGAGAGCCAATTCGCGCCCAGACTGGATGGCGAGTACCTGGTAGGGCGCGGCGCAGCCGACATGAAGACGGTGGCGGCGACCTACATGGTGTGGATGAGGGCGGCCCGGCGCGCCGGTCCGCCCTACCCGCCCCTACGATTGCTGCTCGTGGGCAATGAGGAGCCAGGAGAGTCCGAGCCGATGGGCACGCCCCACGTTCTACAGAGGTTGGCGCGTGAAGGCGAGCCCGTTCCAGCGCTGATGATCGCCGGCGAACGCACCGGCGAGCGTGGCGATGAACTCGTGGGAGAGGTGTGCCTGGAGAATCGCGGCTTACTGCGCGCCGAATTGCGTGCGCGGGGCACGCGCGGCCATTCGGCGGTGCAACCCGGCTCAGACGTGATGATGAAGCTCGTCGAGGCACGGGCCCACCTGATGGAGGCGGCTCGACGGCACCTGCAGCTCGAGGCACCGAGCGCGTGGCGTTCGCAGATTGCGTTCCCCTACCTGGTTTCAGGAGAGCGCGGGGTATTCAACCTCACGGCGGACCGGGCGGCATTGGGCATTGAGGTGCGCAGCCTCCCAGACGACAGCCTGGGCGGACTGGTGGGTTTCTTGCGATCCCTGGCCGATGCAGAAGGATTCGAGCTTGAACTCCTTTCGTGTGAAGAAGGCGTTCGCTGCGACCCGGCCAATCCGTTTGCCCAGCATTTGCTGCAGGCGGTGCGCGAGATCTCCGGCCGAGCGCCGGTTGTGGGGCGCAAGCTGCATGCGACGAGCGCACGCTTTGCGCCGAAGGGTCAGGGACTCGTGTGGGGACAATCGGGGCTGGCGCCACACGCGGCCGGCGAACGACATTACCTTCCAAGTATTCTGCCGTACTTCAGGGCGCTCACGCGCTTCGGCGAGTT
>JBGOXY010000247.1:0-3327 GCA_041479415.1 Anaerolineae bacterium | reverse complement strand
TGCGACGAGCGCACGCTTTGCGCCGAAGGGTCAGGGACTCGTGTGGGGACAATCGGGGCTGGCGCCACACGCGGCCGGCGAACGACATTACCTTCCAAGTATTCTGCCGTACTTCAGGGCGCTCACGCGCTTCGGCGAGTTGGCCGCGTCCACGCAGGTGCCCGAGCCCGATATCATCCATCGAACGTAAGGAGACGATATGCCGAATGCAATAGGTACCCCCAGCCGCCACGGGTTAGAGAACCACGGGCTGACCCACTTGAACTTGGCTTATTGGACTCTGCCCTCGGCGATGCTGGTTGAGCGCATCGTCTCGCGCCGCGAAGGACAGCTGGCCCATCTCGGGCCGGTGGTCGTGCGCACCGGCCATCACACCGGACGATCGCCCAACGACAAATTCATCGTCCAGCAGGCGCCCAGTGATTCGCGGGTGTGGTGGGGAAAGGTCAACCGGCCGATGACCCCGGCGCAGTTCGAGCGCCTGCACCTGCGCATGCGCTCCTACTTCCAGGGACGGGATGTGTTCGTTCAAGATGCTATCGCCGGGGCGCACCCCGCGCACGCGGTGCCGATCCGCATCGTCACCGAGTATGCGTGGCACAGCTTGTTCGCCCGCAATCTCTTCCTGCGCCTGCCGCCCGCCGCCCTGCCCGATCACATCCCCCAGTTCACCCTGCTGGACGCGCCGCGCTTTCACGCCATCCCCGAAGAAGACAGCACCAATTCGGAGGTGTTCATTGCGCTCGATCTCGAAAGGGGACTGATTCTCGTCGGCGGGACGAGCTATGGCGGCGAGATCAAGAAGGCGATCTTCACCGTCTTGAACTACCTCCTGCCGCAGCGCGGGGTGCTCTCGATGCACTGTTCGGCCAACGTCGGCGAACAAGGAGACGTGGCGCTTTTCTTCGGACTTTCCGGAACCGGCAAGACCACGCTTTCGAGCGATGCCGCCCGCCGCCTGGTGGGCGACGACGAACACGGCTGGGCGGAAGACGGAGTGTTCAATTTCGAGGGAGGTTGTTACGCCAAGACGATCCGCCTGCGACCCGAACTTGAACCACTCATCTGGGAAGCGACGCGGCGCTTTGGAACGGTGCTGGAGAACGTCGTCCTGGACGTGGAAAGCCGGCGCCTCGACTTTGAAGACGGCACATTTACCGAGAACACGCGGGCAGCCTACCCGTTGGGTTTCATCCCCAACCCGGTGGCCGAGGGCCGTGCCGGACATCCACGGACGATATTCTTTCTCACGGCGGATGCCACAGGCGTTCTGCCACCGATCGCGCGGCTCACGCCGACCCAAGCGATGTACCATTTTCTCTCGGGCTATACCTCGAAGCTGGGCGGCACCGAGAAAGGGTTGGCGGCCGAGCCTCAGCTCACCTTCTCGGCCTGCTTCGCCGCCCCATTCCTCCCGCTTCCGCCCACGACCTATGCGAGGTTGCTCGGCGAAAAGCTCGCGGCACATCAGCCTGAGGTATGGCTGATCAACACCGGGTGGACCGGCGGCCCGTTCGGCGTTGGGCAGCGTATCGCCCTGCCCTACACCCGGGCGATGGTCAGCGCGGCGCTGCACGGCGAGCTGCAGGGAGTGCCTTTCCGCAACGATCCCTGGTTCGGTCTGGCGGTGCCCACCCGCTGCCCGGGTGTGCCGGAGGGCGTGCTCGACCCGCGTTCGACATGGGCCGATGCACAAGCTTATGACGCGCGCGCAGGGGCGCTGGCCGCACGGTTCACCGACAACTTCAAGCAGTTCGAGGGAGCGGTGACACAAGAAGTTCTGGAGGCGGGACCATCGCAAACGGCGGGTTGAAGAAGAACCTACGTTGAGCGCCAGTGCATGCGAAGCGGGGGCTCACGAGAGCCCCCGCTTCTGGATTGTCGTCACCGGTGAGGAGGCAATGGTCATCGCAGTACACAGGGTTCTAGCGAAGGCAAAACCTCGCGGGCAAGTGCCCTCATTGACATGCGGTCTCCCTGGGCTGACGATTCGTAGGCGCGACCACTGGGCCTCCATACTGAAGCGGCGACCTGGGCAGGTGGCGGTGCAAGACCCCACCGCCTTTCACGAGGTAGACTACAATGCACCGGCGCCGGGTTGACCAACGGGTTGACTGTGTTGGCCGCACTCCGCGCGATCGCCCTTCGCGAGGAACGTCACACTCACAACAGCATTGGCGCGAAACGAGCAGCAGGTCGCGCCCAGCCCAGGAGAAGCAAATGGAAATCGTCACCGACTCCGGCGTTGATCTCGGCCTGACCCCCGATCAGCTCACCGACCTGCGAGTTCATGTTGTGCCGCTGGTCGTCACGATGGACGGAGTCGCTTACCGCGAGCGAGTCGACATCCAGGCGGCCGACTTCTACCCTCGCCTGGAGGCGAGCGAGAATTTGCCGACGACCTCGCAGCCATCGGCAGGCGACTTCGCAGAGATCTATCGCCGCCTGGCCGTACGCAATGAGGAGATCCTTTCAATACACATGTCGTCCGGCTTGAGCGGCACATACGCTTCGGCGCTGGCGGGAGCCCAGTTGGTGCCGGAGGCGAACGTGACGCACGTCGACACCAAGACGCTTTCGGCGGCCTCCGGCTGGCAGGTGGAGGCGGCCGCGCGGGCAGCCCGGGCCGGGTGGTCGATCTCGCGCATCCTGCCCATGCTGCGCAAGATCGGGGAAGCAACCGACAGCCTGTTCACTCTCAGCGAACTCAAGTACCTGATTCACGGCGGGCGCATCAGTCACATGAAGGGCTTGATCGCCTCGCTGCTGAACATCAAACCGATGATTGGCGTGGAGAAGGTACGCGGGACGTACGTCCAGCGGGGCAGTGCACGCACGTTCGCGGCCGCGTTGTCCGGGCTGGTCGGCGTGATTGCGGGCCAGCACGCGCCGGGCAGCGACATGCGCCTTCAGGTCGTCCATGCCAGTAACCCCAGCGGCGCACAGCTATTGCGGGAGCAGATCGAGAAGCGTTTTCGGTGCGACTGGCGACCGACCAGTCAATTGTCGCTCGTCCTGAGCGCACACACCGGGCCGACCATGGTAGGCGTCGCCTACGCGCCGGCGCGCGTGTTCGCCGAGGTGCCCTCCTAGCTAGTTGAGACCTGAGGGTCTGGCCCGCATCCCCCCACGACTTTTCACTTAGCCAAATACCCACCCGTCCGGGTGAGTATTTGGCATCTATATTCGTCGCCCCGGCCCGTCGCGGGCCGCAACGCCGTGTGCAAGATGCGGAATAGATGCACCTTCGTGCACCATCCCCCGTGACGCTCCCTCATTAGATGTAGGCTCCGGGTACGTTGTTCAGGTCTCCCAAGTGACATTCGC
>JBGOXY010000246.1:0-3342 GCA_041479415.1 Anaerolineae bacterium | reverse complement strand
AGGCGGTCTTCTGCTCTACATGCGCCAGGAAGGCCGCGGCATCGGCCTGGTCAACAAGATCCGCGCCTACGGCCTGCAGGAGCACGGATACGACACGGTGGAGGCGAACCTCGCCCTCGGCTTCCGCGACGACGAGCGCGATTACAGCGTGGCGGCACATATGCTCGAATCCCTCCACGTGCGCTCCATCCGCCTCATCACCAACAACCCGCGCAAGATCGAAGACCTGACCCACCTGGGGATCAAGGTCAGCGGGCGCATCCCCCATGTGATGCCGGTTAATGAATACAACCGCTTCTACCTCGAGACCAAAGCCGTCAAGTCCGGCCATCTGATCGACCTGAACGGCAAAGAACGCCTGGCCGAGCAGGCCGACTACCCGTTCGTGGAAGGCATGCGTGAAGAGGTGCTCGAGGTGTTGCTCGCCTCACAGGCATAACGGGAGGCACCTCCGGCTCGCCACGACCGGCGGGTAAGGCAGGCGCCCATGCCGCTCGATAACAGGAGCGGGCGAACTGAACGGCGCCAAGCGTCCCCTGTTCGGTGGGTCCCGTGAGTTCATCGGCACAGCGATACGGCCTGGTGCGCTCTGTGGCGGAGTCCCTCCGGTTGGCTGCGCGTCCAGGTATCGCCCGGTGGGTTTATCATGACAGGGCGTGCGCCGACTCTGCCGCCCGCTCTTCGACCCCCGCACGGCTTGAGGCTCATGGATGACGATCGCCGACTGCCCGCTGGCTCGCCAGTGGGTCGACTGGGACGTTGACACCGAAAAGCGATTCCGCTTGCGCGGCACGGAGGAGCGCCGCCTGGCCGTTGAAGCGCGCGAGGCGAGGCGCGGCAGACAGGTGCGCCGCATCGCCGCCGAATGGGAGGTGGCGAACGACGATGCCTCGCACGAGGCGCCTCCCGCAGACATCGACTTCGAGCCAGGTTCGCCGCGCCACCTGCACGCCCAATTCGACATAGACAACAACCTGGTGCACGTCGACTACGTGGCCGCCGAATTCGTTTCTCCGCCGCGTCGCTACGTCGAGATCCGCATTTTCGTCCGCGGGCTGCTGGCCGGGCGCGGCGGGGCCTCGTTCTCCGCCATGGGCTCCTCCGACAGCGCCGACCTGCCGGCACTGGCGCTAATCGGCAGCGAGCTGCTGCTCGGCGTGTGGGACGATCGTTCCATCGTCCTGTGGCAGCGACTGTAGCCACTATTCATAGTGCGCCTGCGTTGCGCACAGAGAGCGAATTGACCAATCAATCCGCACCGGGTGAGAAGTTCGTGCTGACCGGCTGGATCTTTTTTCTCGTCGGGTGCGCCATGTTCGTCATCGCCGGCATTCGCGCGCGAGACGTGATATCGACCATCGCCAGCGGGCTGTTCTTCTTGGGTTGCGTGTTCTTCCTCATCCCGCTGTACAAGAAGGGCTAGGCATATCCCGCGCGGCAGGAGATCGAAGATGACGTGGCTGCCCTTGGTCGTTGCATCGGTCGTCTGCGGCGGGCTCTTGTGGTTGCTCGGCCGTACGTTGCTGCGCGGGCTGCGCACCGGGCGCATGCCCCACAGCGACACAACTCAGTTCGCCGACCGGCACACCTCGCCCGTCTCCTTCTGGTTCCTAACCCTCGTGTTTACCGGGATGTTTGTGGTCATTGCTGCGGTGTGGATCGACACACTGCTCCGTATGCTGGCCGGCGCGTAGCCGCATAGACCGGGCCGGCTGCGTGGGTAACCCCAATTCGTGCAGGCTCAAGGAGCAATGGTGATCCGACTGCGGCCGTTCTCGCCCGCGGACTTCCCGCGCCTGATCCAGGCGATCGATTCGCCCCGCCTGTTGGTGCAATGGGGCGGGCCATCCCAGTTCACCTTCCCGTTGAGCGAAGGGCAACTGGCCGATTACCTCGCGACGGCCGTGGGTTCGCATGCCCGCGCGCGCATTTACACTGCGCTCGATGAGACGGGCGAGGCCATTGGCCATATCGAACTCGGCTTCATAGACATGAACAACGCAACGGCTGCTGTCTGCCGCGTGCTCGTGTTCGCAGCTGCGCGCCGCCGAGGGGCGTGCACGCCGATGGTCGCCCGCCTGCTCGAGATCGGTTTCGGCGAGATGGGATTGCGGCGCATCGAACTGCGCGTGTACGCCTTCAACACGCCCGCCATCCGCTGCTATGAGCGAGCGGGTTTCGTGCACGAGGGCGTGCTGCGCCAGGCCCAGCGCGTGGGCCATGAGGTGTGGGACCTGGTTGTCATGGGGATTCTGCGCGAGGAGTGGGACGCACGAGCCGCGTAGGTGAACCGTGCTCCGAATCCGTGCGGGTATACAATAGAAGAAAGCTCGCCGCGCGATCCATGCTCTATCGGCCGAAGGGGGACTGGTACAGGCCGTGCGCGCACTCTCTCGTTCGCTGCTGCTCGCCTCGCTGGCGCTTGCCCTGTGGCTGGTCTACGCCGAGCTCGGCCCGGGCCAGGACTTCCTCGGCTACCGCGCCTTCGCCCTGAATCTGGCAGACTACAACCTATCGCGCGGCATGTATTCGCCGCCGTGGCTTGCCCTTCTCGTGGCGCCGCTGGCCGTGCTCCCCGGGCGCTGGGGCTACCTGCTGTTGCTCGGCCTGACCCTGGCCGCAGGTGTGTTGGCCGCGCGCACGCTGGGCGGCAAGCCGCTCGTGGTTCTTCTCTCGGCGCAGATGTCGTGGGTGTTATGGTGGGGGCAGATCGACGCGCTGACTCTGATCGCGCTGGCGTTGGCCGTTCTCGGCCACACGCGCCGCTCGTGGCCTCTGCTCGCGGCGGGGCTCGTGCTGGCGGCCATCAAACCGCATATCGTGGCCGTTCCAGTCATCGCACTATGGTGGTGGACCCCGGGCTCCCGCACGAAGTCGCTCGCCGCGGCGGCCGGCGTCACGGCGCTCAGCCTGGCCGTGTGGGGTAACTGGCCCGCGGTGCTTGCTGAGCGCCTGTTGCCCTTCAGCCTGAGCACGACCTACCGCCCGTGGAACGCCACGCTCGGGCCGATCGCATTGCCTCTCTTCGTCCCCGCACTTCTTGTGCCACTCGACCGCCCGCAGCGGCTGCTGGCCCTCACCGCGACGGCCATGCTCGTCTCACCCTACATGCCGTACTACAGCACGCTGCTCTTGCTCGTGTTCCCCTTGCCGTGGCCTCTCCTCGCGCTCGCCTTCCTCGGCTATCTGCCCAGCTTGATCGGCACAACCCTGGCCTGGAAGGGCGTGGTGCTCTTGCCGCTGGGCGTGCTGGCCTGGGTCTTCCTGCGTGCCGCTCGCGCCTCTTGGAAACCCGAGGCATCCAAAGCAGTTGCGGCGCGAATTGATCCTGCCTGAACATCT
>JBGOXY010000245.1:0-3374 GCA_041479415.1 Anaerolineae bacterium | reverse complement strand
GGCAAACGACATGTCCATGACCGAAGCCGGGTGGCCCTCGGCCGAGGCCAGGTTGATCAGGCGCCCTTCGCCTAGGAGATTCAAGCGCCGGCCGTCCTTGAGCGTGTATTCCTCCACAAACTCGCGCACGTGCCGCTTGCCGCTCGCCATCTCCTCCAGCGCGGGGATGTTGAGCTCGACATTGAAGTGTCCAGAGTTAGCGAGAATCGCGCCGTCCTTCATCACCGCAAAGTGCTCGCGATCAAGTACGTTGATGTCGCCGGTGACGGTGCAGAAGATGTCGCCAATTCGGGCGGCTTCGGCCATAGGCATGACGCGGAAGCCGTCCATCACTGCCTCCAGCGCCGCCAGCGGCTCAATCTCGGTGACGACGACATTGGCGCCCATCCCACGCGCGCGCATCGAAAGACCTTTGCCGCACCAGCCGTAGCCCGCCACAACGAAGGTTTTGCCCGCCAGGAGCACATTGGTCGCGCGCACGATCCCGTCCAGCGTGGATTGGCCTGTGCCGTAGCGGTTGTCGAAGAGGTGCTTGGTCATCGAGTCGTTGACCGCGATGATGGGGAACTTGAGCGCGCCGTCGGCGGCCATCGCTCGCAGGCGGATGACGCCGGTGGTGGTCTCTTCCGTGCCGCCCACGACCTCGGGCAGCTGCGGCACCCGCTCCTTGTGCAGCGTCGAAACCAAGTCCGCTCCGTCGTCCATGGTGATGTGCGGGTGATGATCGAGCGCGGCGCGCAGGTGCTGGTAGTAGGTGGTGTTGTCTTCACCCTTGATGGCATAGACCGGCATCTCCAGGTGCGAGACGAGGGTGGCCGCCACGTCATCCTGAGTCGAGAGCGGGTTGGAGGCCGCCAGCACCACGTCCGCGCCGCCGAGCTGCAGCGTCTGCATCAGGTTGGCAGTTTCAGCCGTCACGTGCAGACAGGCCGAGACGCGCAGGTCCGCAAGCGGTCGCTCACTGCGGAAGCGCTCGCGGATCAGGCGGAGTACGGGCATCTCCTGCTCGGCCCAGCCCATGCGCAGCCGCCCGGCCTCCGCCAGCTTCAGATTCTTGATGTCGTGGTCGTGGGTCATGCCAGCTCCTTCGGCGCCGCGGGTGGCGCGCGGCGGGACTTGAGATTCTACTTCGCCTCTACCCTGCGAGTATTTCACGCACTTTGTCATCCGCGCCGAAGTTCGCCTCATAGCGCGCGAGAAACGCGGCGTGGGTGAAGTGATGATTCTGGGTGCCCTGCTCCTCGAGACAGTAGGTGGCCGCCAGCGACCCCAGCCGCCCGCAGCGCTCGTGGTCCAGCCCGCGCAGGTAGCCCTTGAGGAACCCGCCGCGGAAGGCATCCCCTACACCGGTGGGATCGACGATGCGCTCTTGCGGCACGGCCGGAATGTGCAGCGTGCGACCCTCAGCCTGCAAGCGGGATCCCTCTCGGCCGAGGGTCACCACCACCAGGCGCACCCGGCGGGTGATGTCGGCATCGGAGAGGCCCGTCTTCTTCTGGATCAAGCCGTACTCGTATTCATTGCATATGAGGGCGGCGCAGTGCGCCAGCCCATGAGCGAGCTCCGCCCCATCCACCCGCGCCACCTGCTGGCTCGGGTCGTAGAACGCGGGCACGCCCAGCGCGGCGGCTTCGTCCAGATACTTGTGCATCGCACCCGGATCGTTGGGCGAAACGACGACCAGCTCCGGCCGCGGGCGCAGTTCGTGAAGCGAAAGGTCGGCTGCGCGCGCCATCGCCCCCGCGTAGAACGAGGCGATTTGCGAGTTCGTGCGGTCCGTTGTTGCGAAGAAGGAGGCGGTGTAGAGGTCTGGGATTTCGCGGATGGCCGAGGTGTCGACGCCCTTGGCCTCCAGCCATGTCCGATAGTCGCCGAAATCCTGACCCACGGTAGCCATCACCCGCGGGCGCTCGCCGAGCAGGGCCAATGTGTAGGCGATGTTGGTGGCAATCCCGCCGCGGTGACGCACCAGCCCGTCGACCAGAAACGACAGACTGAGCGACCCGATCTGGTCGGGCAGGATTTGATCCCGAAAAAGACCCGGGAACGTCATCAGGTAGTCGTAGGCGACCGAACCGGTGATCACCAGGTTCATGCGGGTTCTCCTTGGACGACCAGGCGCGCCACGTTGGCTGCAAAGGGCGCGCGCACGACTCCTCGTTCGGTCACCCAGGCTGTGATCAGCTCATTGGGCGTCACGTCGAAGGCCGGGTTGCGCGCCTGGGCCCCGCGGGGCGTCACGCGCTGACCGTGCACCTCCAGCTCAAGCACTTCGCGCGGGTCGCGTTCCTCGATGGGAATGGCCGACCCGTCGGGGCAGGAGGGGTCGATCGTCGAGAGGGGGATAACACAATAGAAGGGAATGTGGTTGGCCTGAGCGGCCAGCGCCAGCATGTACGTGCCGACCTTGTTGGCCACGTCGCCATTGGCCGCCACGCGATCGCCGCCGACCAGCACCAGCTGCACCTGGCCGCGGTACAGGAAGTGGCCGGCCGCGCCGTCGGTGATGATCTCATACGGGATGCCCAGCTCGCCGAGTTCCCACGCCGTCAGACGTGCGCCCTGCAGGCGCGGCCGGGTCTCATCGACCAGCACATGCACGCGCTTGCCTTGCTCGTGTGCGGCGCGGACGACCCCCAGCGCGGTGCCATAATCCACCACCGCCAGCGCGCCGGTATTGCAGTGATGGATGATCGTATCGCCATCGCGGACGAGGTCCGCCCCGTAGGCGGCCATGCGGCGGTTGGTGGCCACGTCCTCATCGGCCAGCCGCTGGGCTTCGTCGAGGACTCGCTGGCGCACGTCAACGACAGTGCGCGAGGCCGCTTCGCGGGCGACACGCAGCGTGCGATCGATGGCCCAGCCGAGATTCACAGCGGTCGGCCGCGCCCCACGCAAGAGCGCTGCGGCAGATTCGAGATCGCGCAAGAGTTCGCTAATGGAATTCGCACGGCTGTGCTGCGCGGCCAGCGCCAAGCCGAAGGCGGCCGCCACGCCGATGGCCGGTGCGCCGCGCACGGTCATCTCGCGAATGGCCTGCTCCACTTCGCCCGCCGAAGTCAGCTCGACAAAACGCAGCTCGGCCGGCAATGCCCGTTGATCGATCAGGCGCAGCGTGCCGCGCTCGGCCTGCCACTCCAGCGTTCGCATTCCGTCACCGCCTGCGGTCGCGATCGGCCCGCATCCACGCAGAAAAAACGCTCTCCTCGCGAGAGCGCCCACGATGAGTATGGTAACATGCGCAGGTATGTTTGTCAAAAAGACAGCAAGTTGCATGCACAGATTCGCCTTCTCTTCTCCGCCGCGCATGGTTCGGCTGATCGCCGCGTGCCTTGCGACGAGCCTCGCCGCTGGCTGCAACCTGCCTCTGGCGG
>JBGOXY010000244.1:0-3381 GCA_041479415.1 Anaerolineae bacterium | reverse complement strand
CGCACCGCCTTGCGCGATCGCGCGCTCTTCGCCTGCGACGAGGTCACGGGGTTGATCGCCGCGGTGGCTCTGGTGCGTCCCTCGCGATCGCTGGCCGACCTCACCCCGGCCTCGGTGCGCAAGAAGTGGAAGGACCGCGCCTTTGCCGCGGGAGTCAACCGCGAGGATATCGAACGCGGTGCGCGCGAGCTGGGGGTGGATGTGTGGGACCACGTGGCCAATGTCATCGCCGCGATGCAAGAGGTCGCTCCCGAACTCGGCCTTGCCGGCAATCCGCCTTCCCCGAGCTCTCAATCCTCTCCCTGAACCGGGACGCGCTCGCGCACTGCCACGCTCACCTCCCGGACGAGTGGCAGAAGGGGCAAGGGGTGCTGGGGAACCAAGGCTCAATCGCACTTCGCATGTCACCCCGCACCCGGTAGCCCACCGCCTCTCACGCTCGCTGGCGCAAATCGGCATGGTGCGCCACAATACCATCTCGGCTTCACACCTGGAGTAATGGTTTGTCCCCCCTCTTCGTCCTCGCCCTGCTGGCCATGCTCCTCGATTGGCTCGCCCGCTGGCAGGCCAATAAGCCGCTCGAATACGTCGCCAAGCCGCTCGCCATCCTCTTCCTCCTGGCCTGGCTGGTCCAGCGCACTCATCTGGCCGGCGGCGCGCTATGGTTCGCAATTGCGCTGGGTCTCTCGCTCGTCGGCGATATCCTGCTCATGCTGCCCAGCGAGCGGTTCATCGGCGGGCTAGCGGCCTTCTTCCTGGCTCACCTGGCCTACATCGTTGGGCTCAACCTCTCACCCGCCCGATTCGGGCTCCCCGCACTTGGGCTCGCAGGCGTGCTGCTCGTACTTGTTGCCTGGGTGTATGGCCGGCTATCGGCCGGCGTGCGCGCACTCGGCAAGCCGGGACTGCGGGCGCCGTTGCTCCTCTACAGCATCGTCCTGGCCGCAATGTTGTTTTCGGCGGTGCAATGCACGTCGCGCCCGGCCTGGGGCATTCCCCCAGCCCTACTCGTTTCACTTGGAGCGGGCCTATTCTTCCTCTCCGACACCCTCCACGCCTGGAACAAGTTCATTCGCCCGCTGTGGCTCGGGCGCATCCTCATCCATGTGACCTATCACCTGGCTCAGCTCGGCATCACCGCCGGAGTCATCCTGCACTACTCGGGTTCGTTGGCGGGATGAGGCCAGCCCGGCCAGCCGCGATACAATCGGGCGAATGAACGGCCGCAACCTCCAGACACGGTCAACGCAGGATCATGCAACGGAAGCAGACTCCGGGTGCAGCCAGCCGTTGCCTGCAGAGGTGCTGGAGGGGCTCGCGCGCTTCAACCGTGGTGCCTTCTTCGACGCGCACGAAGCGCTCGAACATGCGTGGCGCGCCGAACCCGGTCACGTACGCGAGCTATATCACGGTATCCTGCAGCTGGCCGTCGCATGGCATCACGTGGAACGCGGAAGTTACCGGGGGGCGCTGCATGCCCTCGCGCGGGCCGGGCACTGGCTGGCCGGCTTTCCGGCCGCGTGCCAGGGGTTGCCCGTCGAGGCCATCCGCGCGCAGGTGGACGCGCTGCACGACGACATCGTGCGGCGAGGCGAACGCGGGCTGGCCGCAGTGGACCGCGCCCTGCACCAACCGATCCGCCCATCCGATCCAATTCGAAAGCCACCAGGGTAGGACGATTGCATGGATGACAACGGACATGAATTCGAGAACAAGGTCGCGCTGATCACCGGCTCAGGTCGAGGCATCGGCCGGGCGATCGCGCTCAACCTGGCGCAGCGCGGCGCAGACATTGTGGTCAACTTCTTCCGCAACCGCGAGCCGGCCGAAGCCACCGCCCAGGCCATCCGCGACCTCGGCCGGCGTGCAGAGTTGGTCAAAGCCAACATCGGCGAAATCGACGAAATCGAACATCTCTTCACGCAGGTCGAATCGGCTTTCGGCGGGCTCGACATTCTGGTGTGCAATGCCGCCTCCGGTTACAACCGCCCGGCGCTCGAACAAAAACCCAAAGGCTGGGAATGGACGATGAATATCAATGCGCGCGCTCTGCTCTTCTGCGCGCAGCTCGCCACCCCGCTCATGGAGAAGCGCGGCGGCGGTGTGATCGTCAGCATCTCGTCGCCCGGCGCCGCGCGTGTTTTACCCGAGTATGTCGTGGTCGGCGCGAGCAAGGCCGCGCTGGAGGCGCTCACGCGCTATCTGGCGGTTGAACTTGCGCCCAAAGGAATCGTGGTCAACGCGCTTTCCCCCGGCATCGTCGATACCGAGGCGCTGAGGCATTTCGTTGCATTGCAGCAGGATCAGTGGCTTGAGAAAGTCCGCAAGGAGATCCCCGCCGGACGGATGGTCACGCCCGAGGATGTGGCGGAGGTGGTGGCCTTCCTGGCTTCGCCGGCGGCGAGCATGATCCGCGGGCAGACAATCGTCATGGACGGCGGGCACACCCTGCCGCTGGGCGGCCCAACCTTTCACCGCTAGCGGTTGCCGCCCAGCCTCTCCAGTACCACGCGGGCCGGCGCGCCGTCGCTGCCCAGGATCCGCAGGGGCAGGCACAAGACTCGATAGCGCCCAGCCTTGACATGCAGCAGGTTGAGCCCCTCGACCACGGTCACGCCGGCGCGCAGCAGGATCTCGTGCGTCGGCCGGCCCTCTTTCCATGGCGCCACCGAGAGGTAGTCCACACCCACCAGCTGCATGTGGTGCGCGACGATCCACTGCGCGGCGCTGGCATCCAGCCCGACGAAGTTCTCATGGAAGGTCGCCTCGCCCTGAGACCAGAACTCAGAGTTGCCGGTGCGGATGAGCAGGCGCCGGGTGCGCGAGGGGATGCGCGCGCGTTCGAGTTCGGCTGAGGTCACTCGATCCACCTTGGGCAGGTAGACCACGTACGCGCGGCCGAGCATGCTTTCGAGACGCAGGCTGTCGGCGCCGGCGCCATCGTCGAAGAAATGCCGCGGCGCGTCGACATGCGTGCCGCCGTGAACGCTCATCGAGAGGCGCGACACGTTGGACGAGGCGCCCGAAGCGATGCTTCGCAGTGATTCGAGTTCGAACGACGGGTGACCCGGCCACGTCGGGAGGCCCGGCCCCAGCCCAAGCGTGATGTCGATGTAGCGATGGTCCTTCATGCGCACTGCCTCCTGCGTGGGCACCCGTCGCACCCGCATGCCGTATGGGGCTCGCGCGGCGAGCGCCACCGCAACTCGCTGTCGGCGGAGCGAGGGCCGGCGGACATTTCTTGGCGAGTGGAGAATCCACTATGAACCGCGAGCTTGAAACCCAGATGGACATTTACCTCGACCGCCACGAGGCGATGATTGTAGCCGAACTCGCACAGCTGTGCGCGCAGCCGAGCGTCTCCGCCACCGGCGAGGGCAT
>JBGOXY010000243.1:0-3424 GCA_041479415.1 Anaerolineae bacterium | reverse complement strand
GGTCTGCAGCACATGCGCCGGCGCGCCGATGCCCAGGAGAATCGGACCGATGATCTCGGCGCCGCCCAGGTGGTTCAACAGTTTATAGGCGATGTTAGCCGCCTCAAGCGAGGGAAAGACCAGCACGTTCGCATCGCGCACCGCGCTGAACGGATAACGCTCGTCGACAATCGCGGGGTCGACCGCCGTGTCGGCCTGCATCTCGCCGTCCACCGCCAGATCCGGCCGGCGCGCATGCACGAGCTCCACGGCGCGGCGCACCTTCTCCGCCAGCGGATGGGGGACGCTGCCAAAGTTGGAGAAGGAGAGCATGGCAATCCGCGGCTCGATGTCCAGCTGCCTCGCGAAATCGGCGGTGAGGATGGCCACCTCCGCCAAGTCCTCCGCGTCTTGCTCGATGTTGACCGTGGCGTCGGTCAGAAAATACACCTTGCGCCGGATGAGGGCGAGATAAACCCCCGCCGCGCGCCGCGCGCCGGGCCGCGTGTGAAAGATGCGCAACGCCGGGCGGATGACATCCGGGTAGTCGTGCACCAGGCCTGAGAGGCAGGCATCGGCATCTTTCATATAGACCATCATCGGTGCGAGCACGCTCGCTTCCGACATGCGCTCGCGGGCGCGGGCGCGGGTGACCCCCTTGCGCTGGCGCAATCGGTAGTACGCCTCGACATAGTCCTCGAGATGCGGGAAGTTCGCGGAATCCACCACCTGCACCTTGGCCGCCAGTCCCAGCTCGTCCATCGTGCGCCGCACGACCTCCGGCCGGGCTATGAGGATCGGGAGCCCGATGCCCTCGTTGGCGATCTGCGCCGCGGCGCGGATGATCTTCGGCTCCTCGCCCTCCGCCAGAACGATGCGTTTGGGCGCGGAGCGTGCCTTGTTGATGAGGAAGCTGCGTATCTCCTGCGCCATGCCCTGGCGTGCAGCGAGCGTCGTACGATAGGTGGAGAGATCCAGTGCGCGCCGGGCAACGCCGCTCTCCATCGCCGCCTGGGCCACAGCCGGGGCTTCCCACAAAAGCACGCGCGGGTCGAGCGGCTTGGGCAGGATGTAATTAGGCCCGAACTTCGCGGCGGCAATTCCGTAAGCGCGCAGGACGCTATCGGGCACGTCCTCCTTGGCCAGCGCCGCCAGTGCGTGAGCGGCCGCCAGCTTCATGGCCAAGTTGATCGCCCGCGCGCGCACATCCAGCGCGCCACGGAAGATGAAGGGGAAGCCCAGCACGTTGTTCACCTGATTGGGGAAGTCGGAGCGGCCGGTGGCCACGATGGCGTCGGGACGCGCCTGGCGTGCGGCCTCGTAGCCGATTTCCGGATCCGGGTTGGCCATGGCGAAGATGATCGGGTTGGGGCGCATGGCCTGCAGCATCTCTGGCGCGACCACGCCCGCGGCCGAGAGCCCGACGAAAACGTCCGCCTCGCGCAGGGCTTCGGCGAGCGTGCCGCGCTTGTCGCCCTGGGCATAAACCATCTTCTCGGGGAAGGCCTCCTCGCGACGTCCGCGGTAGACCAGCCCGGCGATGTCGACCATCCAGATGTGCTCGCGCGGGACGCCCAGCGCGACAAACATGTCGGCGGTGGCCAGGGCCGCCGCCCCGGCGCCGGAGAAGACGACCTTAATCGCCTCCAGGGTGCGCCCGGTGATCTCGAGCGCATTGAGCAGCGCAGCGGAGGCGATGATGGCGGTGCCATGCTGGTCGTCGTGGAAGACGGGAATGTCGAGCTGCGCCTGCAGCGTGCGCTCAATGGTGAAGCATTCCGGGGCGCGAAAGTCCTCCAGGTTGATACCCCCGAGGGTGGGTGCGATGGCCGCGACCACCCGCACGACTTCCTGCGGGTCGCGCGTGTCGACCTCGATGTCAAACACGTCGATGTCGGCGAAGCGCTTGAAGAGCACGCCCTTGCCTTCCATCACCGGCTTGGAGGCAAGCGCGCCGCGGTCGCCCAACCCGAGGATGGCCGTGCCGTTACTGATCACCGCCACCAGGTTGCCCTTGGCGGTGTAATCGTAGGCCGTCTCGGGGTCGCGCGCGATCTCGAGCACCGGCTGGGCCACCCCCGGCGTATAGGCGAGCGCCAAGTCGCGCTGGGTGGCGACGGGCTTGGTCGGGACAACTTCAATCTTGCCCGGACGGCCCTGACGGTGATACTCGAGCGCATCCTCACGCGTGGTTGACATGTGGGACTCCGTTGGCAAAGAGGGGAAACTGGAGGGACGAGCTCGATAAGTGTATCATAAGAAGTCCGGCCTAAATGGTATGGTTCTTCCGAATGGGGCTTGTCGAAAGCGTCTCCAAACGGTATGCTCACCCCCGCGTGGATCGAGGGTCATGAAGATCAACCGCAGAGATTTCCTCAAACTGAGCGGCGTGGGCCTGACGAGTGTGTGGATTGGTCCGCGCCTGAACTTGCCGCGCCGCCTGCAGCCCGACGAGTGGAGCCAGACCTTTGCGCCCGGTGCCCATCTCGGCCGGGTGACCATTCTCCGGACGGCACTCCACGCGCGCCCGACTCCCGACAGCCCGCAGCTCGGCTGGAAGTACCTGGATGAGGTGAGCGAGGTGCTGCGCGAGGTCATCGGCAAAGGTACCCAGTACCAGAACCATGTGTGGATGGAAACCTCGCAAGGCTTCCTGTATTCGCCGGATGTGCAGCCCATCGTGTACCGGCCCAACGCGCCGGTGGAGGCCATTGCCGATGGGCGCATGTGGGTGGAGGTGAGTGTGCCGTACGCGGACAGCCGCGCCAAGCCCCAGTCCGAGGCCGCCGTGCGCGAGCGTCTGTACTATGCCTCCATCTATCCGGTGAGTGAGGTCATTCGCGATGAGCGGGGCGCGGCTTGGTACCACCTCGACGAGCAGAAGTACACCGGACTCTACGTCCCGGCCGAGGCCATGCGCCCCATTGCGCCCGATGAACTCACGCCGCTCTCGGTGGAGGTCGAAGACAAGAAAATAGTCGTCAACCTCGGGCGCCAATCGCTCTCGGCCTTCGAGAATGACGTGGAAGTCTTTCACGCCCGCATTGCCTCTGGGGCCAAGCTCGAGAGCGAGGACGGCAAGTGGACGACCCCGCCCGGCACCTATCGTGTACAGCGCAAGTGGATCGGAGTGCGCATGGCGGCCGGCGATGCGGTCAGCGGGTACGACCTGCCGGGGGTCGGCTGGCCGACCATCTTCATCAGCTCGAATGGCGTGGCCATCCACTCCACTTACTGGCACAACGATTACGGCATTCCCAAGTCGCATGGCTGCGTCAATGCGCGGCCGGAAGATGCCAAGGTGGTGTTCCGCTGGACGCTGCCGCACGTCAGCTACCTGCCTGGCGAGGCCGTGCCGGAACTGCCCGGTGGAACGACAGTCGTCGTTAAAGAATAGAACGCGGAGAGCCCTGATCGTGGATGTGCGCTCGGTATCGATTGGACT
>JBGOXY010000242.1:0-3471 GCA_041479415.1 Anaerolineae bacterium | reverse complement strand
TGATGAAGAACAGCGGTAGGCCGAACAGGACGAGCAGCGGGATGCCGCAGATGCCCACGTAGATCAGCAGGTCCACCAGGTTCTGCAACCCGCGGATGAGCGACTGCAGTGCCTGACGCGCCGTGCCGGTCGGATGCCAGCCACCGATTTGCAGCGGTTGGGTGGGGATGAAAGGCATCAGCTCGACGGTGATCGCTGCATAGGCCGCCGATTCCTCATAGTACCGAATCTGGCCCTGCAACACCTCGATCTCGCTGCGAATCTGGGTCAGCTGATTGAAGACAGACATCACGTCTTCGGTCTTGGTGGCGGAGGCCAGAATCTCACGCAGTTGGGCTTCGGCCGACTGCAAGTTGCGTAGGCGCGATTGCAGGTCGGTGTACTCGGCGGTCACGTCCTGACCCGAGATATTCCGGCTGCGCACCTCGACCGCCAGCGCTTCCAATTGCTTGAGCACCGCATCCAGCTTCTCAGCCGGGACGCGCACGGTGATGTTGCCCTGGTTGACCGGGTGGTCGAGTTCAGCGTAGGTAGTCTCGTAAATGTAGGAGTTGACCACAAAGCCGCCAGCGGCCACGGTCATCGCGCCGATCTCTTCTGCCGTCTTGGCCGGGTCGTTGACCACCAGCGTGCGCGAGGCGTTGCGCAGGACAATTCGATCGGCGCTCGCCGCCGCGCCGCTGGTCTGCGCCTCCGCACCCGATTTGGCGTTGCTCAACTCGGGCGACGAGGCGGCCAGATCCGCCCGGCCGAACACTTCGCCCGGGGCGGCCGGAGCGACCGATTCGACAATCCCTTGGCGCGGCGCGGCGGACGCGCAGGCACCCACGAGCAGAGCCATCGCGGCCAGTGCCAGCATCCATCTCTTCATCTTTCCTCCTCATCCGTGTCGAAAGGCGTGTTGGGGTTCTGAGGATGAGACGTCCGCCGCGGCGGCGGAGTTCCCTCGAGGTCTGGCGGGTTTACCAGCCTTCGGCCAGGCGCAAAACCAGGCGTGCGGGCATGCCTTGTTCGCGCATGCGGATCTGTACCGCGCGCACATCGTAGCTCACCCGCCGCCACTCCCAAGTCAGGCGGTCGGTGTCGAGCAGCGCATAGCTGGCGCGTGGATCCTGGTCGCGCGGTTGGCCGGCCGACCCGGGATTAAGGATCGTCCGCTCCGGGCCGAGCTGAATGAGCGGCGATTGGGGTGGCAGGTGCAGCGAGCAGCGCCCGCTGCGCCCATCGAGGCGGAAGGCCAGCGCCACATGGCTGTGGCCTACCAGGCAGAATGGGGTTTCGTAGAAGGCAAACGCGTTGCGCGCGCGTTCCGAATCAAGCAGGTATTCCCACAGCGGACGACGCGGGCTGCCGTGCACCAGTGTGAAATCGCCTTCCACCAACCGCTCGGGCAGCGATCGCAGCCAGGCAGCGTTTTCCTCACTCAGGCTGTCGCGCGTCCACTCCAGTGCCTGGCGCGCCTCCGGGTTGAAGGCCTCCAGATCGATCTGACCCAGCGCGGCCTTGTCGTGGTTGCCGGCCAGGCACACCAGATCGGGCAGCTCGCGCATGCGGTCCGCGCAGCCATTCGGGTCCGGCCCGTAGCCTACCAGATCGCCCAGGCACCAGACCGTCTCATAGAGGCCTGCATCTGCGAGCACCGCCTCCAGCGCGTCGAGGTTGGCGTGAATGTCGGAGAGGACAAGGACTCGCATGGCGCCTATGCTACATCAGGATGAGTGCTTCGGCAATGCCGTTGCGCATGCCCGCGGCTCTCCCCGGCTGCACTCCCCCCAATAAGCAAGACAAGCCTTCGGGTGAGGGGGGCACCCAAAGACCTGTCTTAACGGTCGAGTATACCAGAGTCGCCCCGGAAAGCAAGCACCAGGGTGCCCGGCAGAGGGCGTCTCGAGCCACGACGCGCGTCGATTGCGCGCATCCCTCTCGCCATGCAATCGCCATCTTTCTGCAATCTTAATTTGGACGTTAGAGCGCGCGCCGGTAGACGCGATGGTTCTTGTACGCGCGCCCGCCCACGTTCTCCAGGTCGTGCCGCATGTTCGAGGCCGACTCCGCCACCTGGGTGAGGTCTGCCTCTCGGAATTTGAACTCGCCGATGGTCTTCTCTATTTCGGAGTAGAGCAGCGCATTGCCGCCAATGCCTTGATATTCGGGCAGGATGCCCGCCCCGTTCAGCGACACCCATTTCGTGCGGCGCATCTCGAGCATCACGTCCACAAGGCCAAACGGCAGCAGGTGACCGCGCGCGCGCTGCAGCGCCGCCGACACATCGGGGAAGGCCAGCAGGAACCCTACCACCTCGTCCTGGTGGGTGATGATCTTGATCAGCCGGTAGTCGGCCACGAGCATCAGGTTGTCCGTCAGGAATTTCACCTCGCGCTCGGTGAGCGGGTAGTACTCCCAGTTCTTAACGAAGGTCTGGTTGTAGGCCCGGCCGATGCGTCCCGCCCAGCCGATGAGCTCCTTCTTGCTCTTGAAGCGCTGCACGGTGAGCGTTCCCTTGCGCTGAACGCGCTCGGCAATACGATGGATGCGTTCCGGCAAGTGAAAGGCCTCCGCACTCAGATAACACGAGACGAAGTCCACTTCCTTGGTGAAGCCCAAGGCCTCCACCAGGCGCGGGTAGTAGGCGTAGTTGTAGTTCATCATGCTCATCATCTGGCGGTGCTCGAACCCTTCCACCTGCAGGCCGTACCCGTCGAACGAACTGAAGCCTTTGGGGCCCGCCACGTAGTTAAGCCCGCGCGCGCGCGCCCACTCGAAAACGCGCTCAAACAACGCTCCGGCGACCTCCAGATCATCGATACAATCGAAAAGATAGAACTCCGCCTCCCGCGTGCCATGATACTCGTTGAAATGCCGGTTCTCGAGCGCAGCAATGCGCCCCACGTCGCGTCCGTCGCGCACGGCGATGAAGAAATCCGCATCCGAATGCTCGTAGTAAGGATGCTTCTCGCGGTTGAGCTGCATCTCCGCATCCATGAAGAGCGGCGGCACCCATTGTGGATGGTTGGCATACAGATCGAACTGGATCTGGATGAAGCGGCGCACCTGGGCCCGCGACCGCGTGTCAATCTTATCCACCTTGAGCATGAGGCCTCCCTTGGGGGGCAAAATGGGTGCGCGACTGGGGCGCAGGTTGCGGGGCGGCGGCCGAGGCGAGCACCCTCGACGCCGGCACCCACTCGAGTTCTCTATCGAATGTGCGGGCGAACGACGAGGCGGCCGCCTCGGCCACCTGCTCGAGGCGCGGCACGCCACTGCCCAGGAGCTCTTCCATCGAAACCGACAGCGACCCCTGAAGTCCGCAGCCGATGATGAGATCCCAGTCATCCATCTGCGGCGCGACGTTCAGCGCAAACCCATGCTGGCTCACGCCGGCGGCACTGACCTTCACCCCGATGGCGGCAATCTTGGCCGGCGCCAGCCGCTTGGCGGGCGGGCAGGATGGGCAGCGCGAAGCCATATCTG
>JBGOXY010000241.1:0-3472 GCA_041479415.1 Anaerolineae bacterium | reverse complement strand
GTCACCTTACAGCCGCGACGCAGGTGGTCGAGCGTGGTCCGGCCTGTCCCACAGCCATAGTCCAGGACTTCGGTATGGGGCGGCACAAGCTTACGGATAGCGCGCAGTTCGCGCTCCCCGATAAAGGCGGTGAGCGGATTGTCGTAGTTCGCTGCACGCGAGTCAAAACGGTGACGGACTTGATCACTCAATGTCATGAATGCACCTCCAGCACTTGCCAGGTCACAAAGCCTATGAACCGCAGCAGCCAGAAGGCAATCAGGCGATAACACAAGGCAGCTGCCACGGCCACTGCACCGGGTGCCCCCAGGCGGGCATAGATCACTGCCAGCGAGAGGTCCGCCAGGCCCAATCCGCCCGGTAGAGCAGCCAATCCGCTCAGCAGGAGCGTGAGCCCGTAGCCGGTCAATAGAATGCCGCCGGGGACGCCATAGTGAAAAATGGCAAAACATGCCCCCAGACAGGCCACATCGAGAAAAACCCGCCCTCCGGCGGCCATCAAGAAGGGCCAACGGCGGGTCTGCCCGAGTTGGGAAAGGCCCGCGTAGAAATCGCCCAGGCGGACATCCACGTCCTCCTGGCGATAAGGCGGCCGGTGAAGGAGCGCCATGAGGCGATTCCAGCGCGCCAAGAACCAACCCGCCAGTGCTTGTCCGCCCTCGCGCGTGCGCCCGGTCCGATATATCCATAGGCCTGCGACCAGGACAGCGGCCGTCATCGCGGCCAGGAGGGCTAATTGACCCCCATGGAGTTCTCCTCTCTGGATCAGATACCCTAGGCCAGAGAGCGAGATGGCAATCATGAATACAGAAAGATAGATCGTCTCGAGGATATTGGTGAAGGTGGACGATTCAACCGAGTAGCCCCGCCGCCCGAGCAAGCGTGCCCGCAGCACGACTCCGCTCGCCCCGGCGCTCGGCAGTGCAACTTCGATGAATGCGATCGAAGGTAGGATCGCCAGCATCCGCCAGAAGCTGATCTTGCCCCGGAAGGGCTGCAGCAGCAGAAAGTTCAGGCCGGCCAGGCTTGCATAGGAGAGGACCTGGATCACGACGGCCAGGCCGAGCCAGCCCCAGGATGCCGTTCGCAGCAAATCGAAGATATGACGCATCTCTCCAATGAACGGCCAGAAGAGATAGACCAGAACGGCAAAGGCGATCACCGTCAACCCGCGTTTGAACAAGGCGGGTAACCATCGTTTGGCAGGCTTGGGAACTGACAGCGGGTTCAAAGGAAACGCCTCAGGGGACCCAGGTTCGCGCCCTGGGCGCGCATGGCTCCAAACTCGCGCTGGCGCTCGTTGATCATCGCCAAGAGGAAGATCGCCAACCCCACGGAAGTCACCAGCACTTCATACAACAGCTGCATGGTCCCCAAGCCGCCCATGTTTAGAGAGCTGAGCGAGCTTTCCTCAGCCTTGATCACCGTCTGGGTGTTCTGGATGCGCACCGGCCTGACCTCCCGGTACTGCGCGGCCAGTGCTTCGGCGACCCGCGTGATCGTCCCGGGCCGGCCATCGGTCTGGAGCGGGAAATAGTCCATGGCCGGATGGCTCGAGCTTGCGGTCATGAAGTCGCGGTTGAGGACGAAGTCCGAATCATAGGCAGAGGTCGGGAAGGTGGCAAGCATCCCGACAACGTGGGTCGTCACATCCGTGTAGGTGTTCGTGGTCCGGTTGTAGAGGCGCATCCGCATGGGGTCGCCGACCAGGATGTTGTACCTCTCGGCCCGCTCCACGGAAATGATCACGCCGTTGGGAGTGCCTGCGCTCGTCGCGATCTTGACCGCAGCTCGCCCCGCTTGCCTCAGAACTCGCGCCAGGTCCAGCGTCCACCGCCGCCACGCCATCACCTCCTGTGGATCGCCATAAGCGAAAACATCCGCGCCTTCTGCCAGGGGATAGCGAAGGCGGGGGGGGAGTCGGCGCGAGCGGGGAGATTCTGCACTCCGGGTGCCGTGCGTCGGGCTGGCCGCGGCTGCAGGCCGCCGCATTACTTGTTGCGACGGGTCACGCGGGGATGTTCAATCTCCTTCCAGAACTCCTCGTGCGGAATGCCCCGGCCTTGGCGGATTTCTTCGCGCGCGGATTCTAGAATCGTCTGGAACTTGGCGGAGTGGGCCAGCACCAGACGTTCAAGATCCTCGTCCTCGGCGACGGACAGCAAGACCGCGACCGCCTTGCCATTGCGGGTCACCACCACCGGCCCTTCTTGGCTGGCCTTGAGATAGGCGCTAAACTTCGCCTTGATTTCTGCCACCGGTGCAATCTTCACAGCACAACCTCCTCCCGACCGATCTTCAATCGGCCGCCCACCTTGACACCGATCGCTATGACTCGCACCTGCTTGCGCTGTCGATCGACGGTGTAGAAGACGCGCAAGCGATTATGGGGTCCGCAGCGCAACTCCCACTCGGCCTCCACTTCTGTCGTTGGACCCAGGAGTTTGCAGTTGGCGGTTTCGCGCTCCGGCTCGTCGCCGAGATGGGCCTCGATCGCCCTGCGCAGAAGCCCGAGCTCCCGGCGAGGGATGGGGCGCAGGTGCTCACGCGTGACCGGGGCATAGACGATCGCGAACCGGTGACCTTTGGGCATGTGACTATTATTATAGTCAGATGTCGAGATGGGTCAAGACCCGCTCAGAGAGACGTAAGCGCGGCGCACGTCGGTTGCGTGCGATCGCACTGCATGATTCGTCAGGCCCAAGGAGTAAAGACCCTGTGCCCCGCGGTCCCGGTACGATCCCGACCGCACCGCCCCCCGCCTGCGTCACGGCTCGCGCCAGGTCCAGCGTCCACCGACCATCGTCGCCCGCGGGGCGATGGTCCGCAGCGCCTCGGCCGGCAGGGCAAAAGGATCTTCATCTAAGACGACCAGATCCGCCCAGCGCCCTGCCGCGAGAACTCCGCACTCGTTCTCCACGCCGACTGCATAGGCCGGCCCCAGCGTGAAGGCGCGCAACGCTTCGGCCAGTGTCAGACGCTGCTCGGGATACCAGCCGGCTGCACCGGGTTCCCCATCTGCGCCGCGGCGCGTCACGGCGGCATACAACCCTTCAAACGGGTTGGGCGGCTCGACCGGCGCATCCGACCCAAACGCCAGGTGCGCCCCTGCGGCGAGTTGGCTGCGCCAGGCATAGGCGCGTGCGCAGCGCGGACCCCAGAAACGCTCCGCCATCCGACGGTCGGAGGGCGCGTGGCTCGGCTGCATCGAGGCCACGATACCCAGTTGTGCCGGCCGCGGCAGGTCCTCTTCCAGCGCAAGCTGCAAGTGCTCGATGCGGTGGCGGCGTGCCTCGCGCGGGATGTGGTGCTCGGCCTCCACCGCGCGCAGCGCCTCAAAAGCCATGAGCACTTCGTGCACCGCGCGGTCGCCAATAGCGTGGACGGCGAGCGGCCACCCCCCCAGCGTGGCCGCCGTGCCACGCTCGACCAGCGTTTCGCGATCGGTCACCAGCAGGCCTCGGTTGCCGGG
>JBGOXY010000240.1:0-3480 GCA_041479415.1 Anaerolineae bacterium | reverse complement strand
CTTTCATGGTAGTTCCTCCTCCTCTGGTGCATGGCGAATCAACGTGCTTGTTCGGTCGATCTCAAATGATGCGTGTCGGAACGCTCTCCCTCGGCAAGGCCGCGAGGCCTTGCGGCCGTTCGTCCAGTCTGCTGACCACCTCCCTTCGCTTATGAGGCGCTGAGATTGTTGACGCCCCCTGGCCCCAGGTCGATGCCTGCTTCGGATAGACAACTCGCATTCATGCTAACGGGAATAACTCGCACACCACAACACGTCGGTTGCGCTGTAAGCAATGGAAGAGGATGGTGCGCTCGGTTGTTGGGTGCCTGGCCCCACCTGCGCGGCGTTCTGTGGATCGGCGTACGCCGGCCGTCGGGTCCCTCCAGGGCAGGTTGTAGGTATTAGGGTAATTATATGCGTGTGACGTGAGTTTGTCAA
Organism: Anaerolineae bacterium; assembly: GCA_041479415.1. Lineage (GTDB taxonomy): Bacteria > Chloroflexota > Anaerolineae > Anaerolineales > RBG-16-64-43 > RBG-16-64-43. The sequence goes on along the minus strand of JBGOXY010000240.1, from coordinate 3,060 downwards.
CTTTAGCCCCTATTCCGGCCGCATTTCGTGGGGTAATCCGACCGGCTGCGATGGATTCTCGGGCTCCGTGCACGTTGCCGACCGAAGGCACGCTTCCTGCGGGGGCAGGAGCGCTTCTTTGCGGCCTCCGGACTCGTGCCGATAACGGATCGTGAAAGCTGCCTCCGGCCTCGCGCTTGACGCGCTCTGGCCACACGACTACGATTGAACTGATGACCTCAACACCCCTGCGCATCGGAATGCTGACGGATCTCTACAAGCCGCACATCAGTGGCGTCACCAACCACATCGCCCTGACCAAACGCTTCCTGGAAGCTGCCGGGCACGAGGTGGCGGTCTTCACGTTCGGGGGAGAAGAGTACAACGACGACGAACCGAACGTCTTTCGCTCCCCGGGCCTGCCGCTATCCGACACGGGCTATTCGCTCGGCCTGCGCTATCCGTGGCGCATCCGGCAGAATCTCGAACGGATGGACATCCTGCACGCCCACCATCCGTTTGTCTCCGGGCGCTTGGGGTTGCGCTACGCTCGGCCGCTCGGGCAACCCGTGATCTTCACCAATCATACGCGCTACGACCTATATGCCCAATACTACGTGCCGCTCATGCCCGAACCGCTCACCCAGGCCTTCTTGCAAGCCTACTTCCCCTCCTTTTGCCGCGAGTGCGCCATGGTGATCAGCCCCTCGCGCAGCGTCGCGCAGGTACTGCGCGGCTTCGGCGTGACCTCGCCGATCGAGGTCCTGCCCAACGGGGTCGACCTCGAACCGTTACGCCAGGCGCTGCCCTCCGACTTGCGCCGCCAGTTGGGCATCGGCCTCAACGACGTGCTGGGCGTGTACGTCGGGCGCCTGGGCCCGGAAAAGAATCTCGCTTTTCTGTTGCGTGCGGTGCGCGGTGCGGCCGCGGCATGGCCCGGGCTGCATCTGGTGCTGATCGGCAGCGGGCCGGAACGAGAGAACCTCGAGGCTCAAGTGGCGGATGCACGCCTGACCGGTCGGGTGCACTTCCTGGGCGGCATCCCTTATGAGGAGATGCCGGCGCACCTGGCGGCCGCAGACTTCTTCGTAACCGCCTCGACCACCGAGGTCCACCCGCTGACGATCATCGAAAGCATGGCCGCCGGATTGCCGGCCGTGGGCATCCACTCGCCCGGCATCGACGACATGATCGAGCACGAGACCAATGGGCTGTTGGCCGACGACGACCTGGCCGAGCTGAGTGCCATGATGACGCGCATGGCCGGCGACCGCGATTTGCGGGCGCGGCTGCGGCGCGGTGCGCGCCGGACCGCGGAAGGCTACGACATCCGGCATACGGTGGACTTGTTGCAGGAGGCCTACGCGCGCGTCGTACGCGATGCCCGCCCGCGCCGGCCGGGGCCGCTCGCGCGCTGGTGGCGCCGCGTGCGAGTGCGGGTGTGAGGACGCACGCGCGGCGGCTGGGCCAGCGCGGAGAGGCGCTGGCGTGTCAGGCGCTTCTCGAGCGGGGGGCGCAGATCATCGCGCGCAACGTGTGCACGCCTTACGGGGAGCTCGATATTGTTGCCCGCCAGGGCGGCGTGCTGGTCTTCGTCGAGGTCAAGGCGCGCAGCAGCCGCACCTTCGGTCCGCCGGAAGAGACTCTCACCGCTACCAAGCAGGCGCCTCTCATCGCCTCTGCCCAACACTTTCTGGGGGCCAACGAGCAACTCGAGACCGACTGGCGCATCGACGGGGTGGCGATCGAATTCGGGCCGGGCGGCGAGACGGCGCGCCCGGAGATCATCGAGAATGCAGTGCGCGGCGACCGTCCTGCGGCCGCGCAATCTGTCGATGCCTGACGCCCGCCCACCTCAGCCGCGCGATTCAAGTGCTCCCCTGCAGCCGCTGATCGCCGTGGTCGGGCCGACGGCCGTTGGCAAGAGCGCGCTGGCGCTCGGGCTGGCCGCGCGCGTGGCCGGCGAAATCGTCTCCGCCGACTCGCGCCTACTTTACCGCGGCCTGGACATCGGCACGGCCAAGCCGACCCGCGCAGAACGCTCGGCCGTGCCTCACCACCTGGTGGATGTGACCGAGGTCGATCGGCCGTGGAGCTTGGCGGAGTACAAGGAAGAGGCGCTGCGCGCCATTGCCGGCATCCACGCCCGCGGCCACGTGCCGCTATTGGTGGGGGGCACCGGCCAGTATGTGCGTGCGCTGCTCGAAGGGTGGGTCATTCCGCGCACCACGCCCGATCCGGCATTGCGCGCGGAACTCGTGGCGCGCGCCGAACGCGAGGGCGCCTTGGCACTTCATCGCGAACTACAGGTGCGCGATCCACAGGCAGCCGCCTCGATCGACCCGCGCAATGTGAGGCGCGTGATGCGCGCGCTGGAGGTGATCTATCTCACCGGGCATCCTTTCTCGGCCCAGCGCACACGCAGGCGAATGGGCTTCCGCACGCTGTGCCTGGGGCTGGCCATGCCGCGCGAGGAACTGTACGCGCGCGCGGATGCCCGCCTCGAAACCATGCTCGCCGCAGGCTGGGTAGAAGAAGTGCGCACACTGCTCGAACGCGGCTTCTCGCCCGACCTGCCTGCCTTTTCCGCCCTGGGCTATCGAGAGATTGCGCGCCATGTGCAGGGGCAGCTCAGCCTGGAGGAATGCCGCACGGAAATTCGACGTGCGACGCGCCGCCTGGTGCGCCATCAAGCCAACTGGTTTCGAGCGAGCGATCCGGAGGTGGTGTGGATGGAAGCCGGGCCGCAGGCGCTGGAGACCGCCACGGGTCACGCCAAGCGATTCCTCGCAATGCCTCGTTAGCTGTCGGCCAACCCACGACGAAAGAAGGACGGCGGAGGCAGGCCTCCGCCGTCCTTGTGATCTGCGCTGGGGTTCCCTTCGAAGAGTGTGCTGGAGCGCGGGCCCGCCTTAGTGGCCCCAGAAGACGAGATAGACGCCAGCCGCCAACAAGCCGGTGGTCGGGATCGTGAGGACCCAGGCCATCGCCAAGTCGCGCAGGATCAACCAGTTCACCTTGCCCAGGCGTTCGGCGGCTCCCACGCCCATGATGGCCGAACTCATCACCTGGGTGGTGGAG
>JBGOXY010000239.1:0-3502 GCA_041479415.1 Anaerolineae bacterium | reverse complement strand
GTAGAGCCAGGAGCCGCTGAGAAAGTCGAGCACTGCATCGCCAAGGAATTCAAGACGTTCGTTGTCCTCCCGTGCCTCCGGATGTTCGTTGACAAACGAATGATGGGTGAGCGCGCGCTCCAGCAGAGCCTGGTTATCGAAGCGCAACCCGGTGCGCCGCTCGAACTCCTCGTGGATGGACGCCATCTTCTTCCTTCCGCCCCCCTCGGGCGAATCCTCCATCTCGTGCGTCTAGTCGGTGAAATCCTTGAAGACGAGTACGGCGTTGTGCCCCCCAAAGCCAAAAGCGTTGCTCACGGCCACACGCACTGAACAGCGGCGAGCCTGATTGGGAACATAGTCGAGATCGCACTCGGGGTCCGGAGTGCGGTAGTTGATCGTCGGAGGGATCATTCCGGAGCGAATAGCCTGGACGCAGAATATAGCTTCCAGCGCGCCGGTGGCGCCCATCATGTGGCCGGTCATGGACTTGGTCGACGAGACCGGAATGCGGGCTGCCTCCCCACCCAAGGCCGCTTTCAAGGCGCGCGTCTCGGAGGCATCGTTCAGCGGCGTGCCGGTGCCGTGCGCATTGACGTAGTCCACCTCGGCTGCGGAAAGTCCGCCAGAAGCCAGCGCGCGGCGGATTGCCTCCGCCCCACCCGCACCGTCTTCGGCCGGCGCCGTGACATGATACGCGTCACCGGTGGCTGCGTAGCCTACCAGTTCAGCCAGGATCGGTGCGCCGCGCCGGCGGGCATGGGTCAGGCTCTCCAACAGCAACACGCCGGCCCCTTCGCCCATCACCAACCCGTCGCGCTCTTTGTCGAAGGGCTGCGGCGTGCCCTGGGCAGGATCGCGGCGCGAAACCGCGCCCACGCGGTCGAATGCGGCGACACCCAGCTCGCACAGCGTGGCGTCGCTGCCTCCGGCTAAGGCGCCATCCACCTCGCCCTGGCGGATGAGCGACCAGGCCAGCCCAATTCCGTCGGCGCCGGAGGCACACGCCGAGGCTACCGAAAGACACGGCCCCTTTGCGCCGAGGTCGATGGCCACCAGCCCCGAGGCACCGTTGGGCATGAACATGGGAATAAGAAACGGACTGATATGCCGTGGTCCCTGAGCGCCCATGACTTGGATGCCGTTCTGCAGCGTGGTCAATCCTCCAGTGGCAGATGAAACGACGACGGCCGTTCGCAGCGCGTTGGACTGCACATCGTAACCGGATTGGAGCGCTGCCTGTTTGGCGGCCGCGACCGCAAACTGCTCGAAGCGGTCACGACGCCGCACCTCGCGAGGTTCCATCGAGTCTTCCGGGTGGAATCCTTTCACCTCGCACGCGGCATGGACGGGCAAGCGTGAGGCATCGAAGAGCGTGATCGGGCCCACGCCCGAGAGGCCCGCCAGTGCATTCTTCCAGCTCTCCTCGACGTCCAATCCAAGCGGGTTAACCGTGCCCATTCCTGTGACAACGACGCGTTCCATATTCTCCCTCGGCACTAGAAAAGAACGACTCCCAGGGCCCACTAGGACGATTTGAGCCCATGCCCACTGATAACTGCCACAACTTCTCCCTCATCACTCGATCCCAGGGCCTCAGCAGCCATCGCCCGCCGCAACCCGGCAACGACGACCGCTGAGGTGGGTTCGGCGGAAATCCCTGCGCGGCCCAGCAGGTCGCGGCCCGCCTCGATTTCCGATTCCGAGGCGCAGATCACCATGCCGCCGCTCGAAGAAACGGCCTGCAGCATGGTGGCCAGCCGGACCGGCTCACAGATCATGATGCCCTCAGCGCGCGACGCTACGTCGGCCACTGCAACGGATTCGCCCACCCCGCTCCACGCTCGGTAGACCGGGGCGCACGCCTCCGCTTGCACAAGAATGAATCGCGGCGGGCGAGTGATCCTTTTGCCCGCAAGCAGTGCGCTGAACCCCAGCCACAGGCCCGTGGTCAGCGTCCCGTGCCCCGCAGGTAGAACAATCGCGCGCGGTGCGCGGCCGAGCGCCTCAACCAGTTCGAAGGCGAGCGTGGCGATGCCGTACAACCCGAACGGCAGGTAGGCATGGCTGCCATACGCCGCGCCGTGGGCCGCAGCCGCACGCGCCTCGAGCGCAGCGGCCTGGCGCGGCCCGGCGACCCGGACGAGGCTGGCTCCATACGATTCGATTTGGGCCAGCTTGGCCCCGGCGGCGTGCGCCGGCGCGAAAATCGTGGCCGCGATGCCGGCCGCGGCGCAGTAGGCGGCGAAGGACGCACCGGCGTTTCCGGACGAATCTTCGACGGCCTGCAACACCCCCCGCTCCCGAAGCCAGGCGACCAGAATCGCACTCCCGCGATCCTTGAACGATCCGCTCGGGTTGAGCGATTCCAGTTTGCACCACACCGGCATGCCGTCCAGCATGGTGGGCACAAGCGGCGTGCGCCCTTCTCCCAGCCATAGCGGCGGTCGGCCATCGGCCAATGGCAGCCAATGTCGATAGCGCCACAACCCCGGGGCCTCATCCTCGACGCGTTGCGGGTCAAACGCGGGCAGGGCCGCCGGCTCGAACACGCCGCCGCACCGCGGACATCGGAAAGGAGTGGTCTGAGAGGGATAGGGTGCGGCACACTCGGCGCAGCGCGGATTGAGAGCCATCCCAGACATGCGCTCTGGCCTCACAGCCGGCGAGTGCGCGAAGCGCGTGCCGTGTCAGCCGGCGTCGGGTGGTACTCGCCCTCGACCCACATTTCGCCCTTCCGGCCGACCTCCTTCTTCCACACCGGGACGATTTCTTTCAATCGATCGATACCATAGCGAGCGGCTTCGAAGACACCCATATCCCGATGGGGTGCGCTGCAGGCAATGATAACCGTGGGCGTGCCCGGGTCCAGCCGCCCGGTGCGCTGGACAATAGCGATGCCCTCCACCAGCGGCCAGCGTGCGCGGATTTCGTCCGCCACCTGGCGCATCTTGTCTACCGCCATCGGCTGATAGGCCTCGTACTCGAGGTACTGCGTCTCGTGTGCCGGGCCGCGACGGGTCTCGGCACGCACGATGCCTGTGAAGACGCCCACCGCCCCGGTTGTGGGCAGCACGACCTGGGCCACCAGCGCGTCCAGGTCGAGGGTCCCGCTCACAACCTCGACATGCGTGGGCACCTGCGCGCCGCCGGAAACCGGTGGGAAGAAGGCCACCTCGTCGCCATCGGCGAGCGAGTCCTCGGGCTGGGCGAATTCATGATTGAGGGCGGCGATGGACGTGGGGAGTGCGGCTGCCATCCCGGGGGAAAAGGAGGCCAGCTTTTCGCGCAGCATGGCGATCGTCGCGGGTGGGTCGAGCAGAACTTCGGTCGTGGGAACCCCGGCCCGGTCCTTGAGTGTCGCAAAGAAGAGAACGCGGATGCGAGCCATTCGACATGCGCCTCGCGTCGACGTCAGGGGTTCGAGACGTCGCCGGAACGGCCGCCGCGCTTTTCGAGCAGGCGGATGTTTTGAATACGCATCGTCTTTTCGACCGCCTTGGCCATGTCGTAGACCGTCAGC
>JBGOXY010000238.1:0-3541 GCA_041479415.1 Anaerolineae bacterium | reverse complement strand
GGCCGAGGGGGCGCGCATGACTGAACGCGCTTACGCCGCCATCGGGGGTGCTGCGCTTCTGCCTGAGTACGACTCGGCGCTCAGAGAGTTGACGGCATCGCTGCTGACGCGCGAAAAGTAACTCGATCGCGAGGCTCAGACAAAGCGGACAAAGACCTGGTTGGCCAGCAGGCGGCCGTGTTCCGTCAGCCGCAGTCGGTCCGGTTGCTCCTGACGTTCGATCAGCCCGTGCGCGAGAAGCTCATCGATTTCGCGCCCGAAACGCCCGTCGGGCGAGACGCCAAATCGCTGCTTGAAGTCTTCCACGGGCACCCCTTCCTCGGTGAGCCGCAGCCCCAGCCACATCGATTGACGCATGGCCTCGTCGTTCGAGAGTTTCTCGCTGCGCGCCGCCGCGCGTGAGAGGGGCCAGCCACGTGACGGCCCCGAACTCATCCGGCGGATGTACGTCGCAGGAGCCAGGACGTTGGAATACCTGCGTCCGTTTACGTAACCGTGCGCTCCGCCTCCCACTCCGTAGTACGGCAAGTTGCGCCAGTATTGAAGATTGTGCCGGCTCGCAAAGCGCCATACCTCCGGCCCCGCCGACCGCCGCGCCCAATTGGATATCTCGTATTGGGCGAAACCGTTCCGCGCCAACCGTTCCCCCGCTTGCTCGTACATCTCGGCCGCCAGGTCATCATCCGGCGCCGCGACCCGCTCGGCGCGGACTTCGCGGCCCAGTGGGGTCCCGTGTTCAAGCGTAAGGGCGTAGAGGGAAAGGTGGTCGGGGTCGAGGGCGAGCACGCGCGTGAGCGTCTGCTCCCATGTATCGAGCGTTTGACCCGGAATCCCATATATCAGATCCAGGCTCAGATTCGCGAACCCGGCGGCCCGCGCCCTGCGGACGCTAGAGACGACCAGGTCGATCCCGTGTTCGCGCTCGAGCACGGCCAATTCGGCGGGGTGAATGGACTGGACTCCCAAACTGATGCGATTGATTCCGAGGAGTAGCAGTTCCGACAGGTACTTCTCCGTCAACCCGTGGGGATTGGCTTCCAGAGTGATCTCCGCATCGGCCTCGATCGAGAACGAGTGACGGATGGCCCCGACCAGAACGCCCACCTGACTGGCTGTGAGCAGCGAGGGAGTCCCTCCGCCGAAGAAGAGGGTGTGCACCGAGGGCCCATCCCCCTGGCTGCCGACCTCGCGAATCTCCTTCGACAACGCCTCGACGTAGCTTGGAATGAGGGAGTCCAGGCCGCTGTAGGTGTTGAAATCGCAGTAGCCGCAGCGATGCCGACAGAATGGAATGTGCACATACAGGCCGTGCATGCGGCGAGTTTACCACTCGATCGCGGCCTCCCCCAAAATTCCCCAAACGAATGCAAAGTGCAGCGTGGACTGTGCTAAACTTGCATGTTTGTGCGATGAGCCCCAGTAGGCCTGGCGCGGACGCCCCTCCCGCCACGTCCTGGGGCGCGAAGCATTCGGCCCATAACTCGCCCCCGGAGGCACGTCCAGATTGCCGCCGGCCGGCACGAAAGGCATCGATGGACGACGTCACTCTCATCATCGGGCTGGGCAACCCTGGTCGCGAGCACTCCGCGACGCGCCACAACGTCGGGTTTCGCACCGTGGACCATCTGGCCCACAGCCTGGCCCTCTCCTTCTCGCGCCAGCGATTCGAGGCGTTCGTTGCAAGCGGAAACCACTTCGGCCGCAAAGTGATTCTGGCCAAGCCTCAGACCTACATGAACCTGAGCGGCGGATCAGTCGCGGCGTTGGCTCGCTTCTTCCACGTTCCGTTCGAGAACCTGCTGGTGTGCGCGGACGACATCGATTTGCCGCTGGGGACATTGCGACTGCGTCCCTTTGGGGGTTCGGGCGGTCATCGCGGGCTGCGCTCGATCATCACCGCGCTCGGCAGCCAGTCGTTTCCTCGCCTGCGCATTGGAGTGAGCCGCCCGCCGGGTGTGATGGTTGCGGCGGACTACGTCCTGCAGGACTTCGATCACCAGGAGCAGATGGAGGTGGCCGCCGTCATTTCGCGTGCGAGCGATGCATTGCGCACCGTTCTCGAGCACGGGCTGGATGCGGCGATGACGGAGTTCAACGGCGACCTGCGGACTGCGGCGGGGGGCAGCGAGTGAATCTGAGCTGGCTGCTCCCGGCCATCGAACAGCTTGCTCCCTTCGAAGCCGTGTTGGCGCACCTCCAGGCGGCGAGTTCAACTTCGCCTCGCCCCGCGGGGCCGGCTGCCCTGGGGCTGCTGCGCGCCGCACGCCCGGCGCTTGTGGCCGCATTGGCAGCGCGCTGGCCGGCGCCCGTGTTCGTTCTCGTCGCGCGCAACGAGCGCGCGCTGGCTGTGCGCGACGACCTCGCCGCCTGGAATCCGCAAGCCCGTGTGCTCAACTTCGCCGAGCCCGCAACACTTTTCTACGAACCCCTGCCCTGGGGCCCGCGCACGATTCGCGAACGCCTGGCCACACTGGCCTCTCTCGCAGACTACAACTTGCCCGCGCGCGAACCGCGCGCCCCGCTGGTTGTGGTGGCCTCGCTCCGCGCCTGGATGACCCCTACCCTGCCGCGGCAGGACTTCCTGCGCGCCTGCCGTCAGCTGTCACCCGGCGGGGCGGCCTCGCTCGATAACCTGGTCCGCACTTGGACTGAGGTGGGTTATGTCCACGAACCGTTCGTGCTCGAGCCCGGGCAATACAGCCGGCGCGGCGGCATTCTCGACGTGTGGCCGCCTGCTGAGCCTTCGCCCGTGCGTATCGAGTTCTTCGGCGGCGAAATCGACACATTGCGCCGCTTCGACCCGGGGACTCAACGATCGACCGAGAAGATCGGCACGGTGAGGGTTGCACCTGCGCGCGAAGTGCTCGAGCGCGACCTCGCCGCTCGCCGCGAGGCGGCACCCTCCGATTGGCCGACGGTCAACTCGGGCGCCGATACCACGGAAGCGCCCCTCGCGCCGGGCCCCGAGTTCTACGCTCCTTGGGTCTACCCACCGGCTAGCGTGTTGGACCATCTCCCGCCCGGCGCGCTGCTGGTCTTCGACGACTACCAGGAAGCAGAAGACACCTCGGCCGAATGGGAGACTCAGGCGCTTCAATTGCGCGCCGAGGCGGAGGCCGCCGGATGGCTGAATGCGCGCGCACCCATGGCGCATCTCACCTGGGATCATCTGCGCGAGGCGACCGAATCGCATGCGACGCTCGTACTGGCCTCTTACCCCGAGGCGGCCGTGCAGATCCCGCTCGGCGAAGCCTTCTCGCCCGGCCCTCGCTTCGGCGGGCAAATCAAACCCCTGCTCGATCATCTCGAAGAATTGGATGATTCCTCCGCGCGCACAATCCTTGTGTCGCGTCAAGCGGCCCGCCTCGCGGAATTGTGGAGCGAGCGATCTGGAGAGGCACCCCGCGCGCTGCTTGCCGACGAACAGGTGATCGAACTGCCGCCTGCCGGCGCGGCAACCATGACGACCGGCGGCTTGCAGGAAGGGTTCGTGGTTCGCCTGGCGGACGAGACGACCCTGCACCTCTTGAGCGACGGCGAG
>JBGOXY010000237.1:0-3556 GCA_041479415.1 Anaerolineae bacterium | reverse complement strand
CTTTGGTCTTCATCCTTTATCGCGAAGGCTCGGCGACGGCCCTGCTGCTCTATCTGATGTACGCCGTGTTTTATCCCTTCGGCCCAGCACTTGCGCTCAAAGCGCGGGCCACCGCGGGAATCGATTGGCAGACTTAGCTCGACCGTATTCCGCCGAATACCCCCACTATCTCGCACCATAGGAGGATCGAAGACATGGCCGCCAAGGAGACACCGTCAAGTCGAGAGCACTGGGACAAACTCATCCGGTTGATCGAGCTCGCCAAGAAGAGCCGCACGCTGAGCAATACGATGAGGCATGGAAAGCCGTCGGAGGTCGTCGCGGCGCTGAGGGACCAGGTCGGTCTCTCGGCGGAAGAGGTGGCGATGATCTTGGACGACCTGGAGCTTATCGCCGATCGGGGCAGTGTGAGATGGTGGAGCCCCTTGGGGTAGGGTCAGCCGCAGCCCCATAGGCCAACGCGGTCTTCAGTTCCTGTACGCAATCAATGGTGCACGTGAAATGGGTGCCTTGAAACTCCCTTCGAACCCACGCGCTACTTGGCTGTTTGCCGAGGTCGACTCGCGCTACCAGGCCTTTTGCGCTCGGCTGCCCGAGAGCCTCGGTCGAATGGCTCGTCTGCGACGGACTTACCTGGGCAGCCCCAGCGATGAACTCTTCAAAGGGATCGCAGACTTGAATCCGGTGCTCGCCGGGACGCCTTGGATGTTCTGGGAGCAACTCGAGCGCCTCAACGATGCACAATTCCTCACCATCGCCGAAGGCGGAGCGCTCTTCGCGCTGGCCTCGATTCTCCTGGACCACATCATCGATCGCCAGGCCGACCAACCCGAGGCGGCGACCCTCCTGCATCAGGCGCTGCATACGCGCGGCATCGAGTGCCTGCGAGCCGCGCTCCCCACCTCGTCCAGCTTTTGGGCTCACTTCGAGCGCCTGTCGGCGGATCATCTGGCGGGGCTCGCCGCCGAACTCGATGCACAAGCCGACCCGTCGTGCATGCGCGAAGAGACCTTCATCCGTATGGCCCACGGCAAGGTCTCGCCGATCGTGGTGACGCTGGCTGCCTTGGCGGAGGCTTCGGGGCAACCCGGGATTCTGCCGCACATGGAGGCCTCGCTCAAACACATCGCCGTCGCATCGCAGCTGCTCGACGACATTGGAGATTGGCAGGAGGACATGCACGCCGGGCACGTGACCTACTTCCTGACCCAAGTTCCTCCGTATCGCAACAGTCAAGCGATGCCAGCGCACGACGTCGAAGCAGCCGGCGCGGCAATTGACGCCGATTGGCTGGACGTCGACTACCTGAATGTAACCCTGGACTGGCTCAAGAAATCGGCGGAGGCTGCACGTGGTCTTGCGTGCCCGGGTTGGCTCGAATACGTCGAGGGCTACAGGCAACTGACGGATGAGCACCTGACGGTGGCGGTGGCCCGGCACCTCGTCCGCGTGTTGCGTCCCATCGTGGCTGGATCGGCATCCTAAGCGGTTCCCGCAACAGAACGAACGGTCCGCGCTCGGCCATGCTGGGCCCCCACTCTGCGGATCAGGACAATGCCCTTTCGTCACGCGACCCGGTCGGCCTGCCCACCGGAGAAGCGACGGTCATAGATGGTGAGTAAATCCCCCTTGAAGAATCGATGGACAATGATTTAGCTCTCGGGGACCGCCAGCTGGCCTCCCACGTCTTCGTGGGCCGTCTGAGGGGTCCAACCGCCTGGGTCCAAGCGGCCCTTGAGGAGACCATCGGACTGGGCGGTTCCCGGGCATGACCGTCCCAGTGTGTAATTGTGCTGTCCGCAAGCACTCAACTCGATCGTCCGGACCCACCCTCGCGGAATTCGCCTTTCGCCCGCACCATGCCGGAAGGATCCATTCGAACACGTGCTTCTGTCAGGAGTGTCGCCTATGAAAGCTGTCGTGGTCTACGAATCCTTGTGGGGCAATACGGCTGCGATAGCCCGTGCCATCGCGGATGGGATTGGCCCGGGAGCGCGCGCGCTCTCGACGGCCGAGGCCTCCGCGACAGTCGTTGCCGCTGCGGACCTGCTCGTAGCGGGGTCACCGGTGCTCGCCTTTGCGCTGCCGACGGACAAAATGCGAGAGAGCGTTCGCACGAGCCATGACAAAGCGCCCACCCCGCCCGACCTCTCTCACCCCTCGATGCGTTCGTGGCTAGCCGCGCTGCCCAGAGGCAACGCCGTCGCAGCCGCGTTCGAGACTCGCATTTGGTGGTCGCCGGGGGGCGCTACCGGCGCCATCCTCGCTGGACTGGCGAATGCGGGCTTTCGAACAATTGGCAAGGGACAACGCTTCATCGTCAGTGGACCTTACGGACCGTTGCGCGAGGGCGAAGTCGAACGGGCACGCCGTTGGGGCGCGGACCTGGCCAAGACCGCGGGTTGAGACCGCCGTGTGTGGAACACTCATCATACAGATCATGGGGATAGGCCAACCCTCCGATCCATGGCTCATGGCCGTCGAGAGGATCGCCTGCTCTGCGGAGTCTCATGTCGAGTCTTATTGAAGGGCTGATTGCCGGCTATGGCATCGCCATCCCAGTGGGCGCGGTTGCTGTGCTCATCGTCAACACGGCGATTCGATCCGGATTTCCCGCCGGCTTTGCGGCGGGCGCCGGGGCGGCGACCGCCGACATGCTGTTCGCCGCCCTGGCGGCGGTGGCGGGATTCATCATCGCCCCGGCCCTGCAGCCGTACTCTGGTGCGCTGCGAGTTGTCGGCGGTCTGGTGCTCATTGCGATCGCGGGAGCCGGGTTGTGGAAGGGCCTGAAGGCGCCGCCGGGCCCGTCGCGCAATGGGGAGCCCTATCCCCTGCTCACGACCTACCTGCAGTTTGTTGCCATCACGGCGGTCAATCCCTTGACCATCATCTACTTCACGGCACTGATCCTCGGGAGAAACCCAGCCTCAAGCAATGATCTTTTGTCCGCCAACCTGCTCTTCGTTGGCGGTGCAGGCGTGGCGTCGCTCTCCTGGCAGACGTTCTTGGCAGCTGTGGGGAGCCTTGCCGGCAAGCACCTTTCGCCTCGCTTCCGACTCGCCGCGGTAGTTATCGGCAACCTCATCGTGCTGGGCCTCGGCGTGCGACTGGTCTTCCTCGCGATCCTCTAGGCAGGTTGTCACTGAACGGGCCTCGCCCCACACCTGGAGCGGCAGCGGACAGTTGGATGCGCGGAATATCCGCCCGGAGTCGCAGCGCTGGCACACGGGAGGCCCACGCTCCGGACGCAGGCCTGCGCTTTTGGCCGTGATACCGAATGGGGCTCATGCTCTAGCACCGGCGAGTTGCCCCTTGAAGGCGAGGCGCGTAGAATGGCACACGCGGGCCCCATGATGGTTTCGCCCCCTCGCGGGTGATGCGGGTTGAGAGGGGCCCACCTCCCCGGTCATCTTGCGTTGGCCGGCGGATCACTTAGTTCTGGAGGCGACATGGCAGAAAGCACACTACGAGTGGGGTTCATTGGGATCGGCGCCATGGGGACTCCGATGACGCAGAATCTCCTTAAGGCGGGGTTCCCGCTAACGGTGTACGACCG
>JBGOXY010000236.1:0-3562 GCA_041479415.1 Anaerolineae bacterium | reverse complement strand
TGCGCGAAATCTCAAAGGCCTTTCCAGGGGTACAAGCCCTGGATAGGGTCTCGCTGGCGCTTAAGTCGGGCGAGATCCACGCGCTCGTCGGTCAGAACGGCAGCGGCAAGTCGACTCTGGTCAAGTGCTTGGCCGGGGTCCATCAACCCGATGGCGGCGATATTCGCCACCTCGGGGCGGTGGTCGCGATGACCACACCCACGGTCGCCCGCGCCCAGGGCGTGGCAACCATCTACCAGGAGTTCTCACTGGTACCCTCCCTGACGGTGGCAGAGAACATCTTCCTGGGTCGGCTGCCCACCCGCGCCCGGGGAAGCGTGGTGAATTGGCAACGAATGCGGCGCGAGTCGGTACGCACCTTGCGCGAACTGGGGATTGAGATCGACCCGGACGTGATCGTGCGCCGCCTGTCGGTGGCCGAGCAGCAACTGATCGAAATCGCCAAGGCCATTTCGGAAGAGTCGACCCTGCTGGTGATGGATGAGCCGACGGCCGCACTCGGCCTGAGCGAAGCACGGCGGCTGCAGGGCTTGATTCGTCGTTTGGCCGAGCAGGGCAAAGCCATTCTTTATATTTCTCATCGCATTGACGAAGTGTTCCAGGTCGTCGATCGAATCTCGGTCCTCAAAGACGGCCGGCTGGCGTGGGGGGGCCTCACACCGGAGTTGAATGAGGATTCGGTGGTGCGAATGATGCTGGGTGCGGAGCTCAAGGAGCACTATCCAAAGCAGCACAACGCGACCGCCCAGCCGGCCCTCGAGGTCGAAGGGCTGAGCACCGAAAGCGGGATTGAAGATATCAGCTTCTCAATTCACGCCGGCGAAGTGCTCGGGCTGGGCGGGATGGTTGGTTCGGGTCGAACGGAGATCGCGCGGGCCCTGTTCGGCGTCGACGCGCCCACCGCCGGGACCATCCGCCTCAATGGCACGTCGTTGCATTTAGCCTCGCCGCGCCATGCGATCAAGGCCGGAGTGGCGCTAGTTCCTGAGAACCGCAAGGCGGACGGGTTGTTCTTCAATTTCCAGGGGCCGCAGAACATCACGATCGCAGGCCTGGCGGCGTTACTCACCGGCCCCTTCTTGAACCTCGGCCGTGAGGCCAAGGTCAGCCAAGATTACTTCATCAAGCTCGACATCAGCCGGGCGGGGCTCGACCGCACCGTCCAGTTCGTCTCGGGGGGCAATCAGCAGAAGATCATCCTCGCGCGCTGGTTGTTTGCCAAAGCGCGGCTGCTGATCCTCGACGAACCGACGCAGGGGGTGGATATTGGCGCGCGGATCGAGGTGTATCGCATCATCAACGAACTCACGGCCATGGGTATCGCCATTTTGCTGATCAGTTCAGATTACCCGGAGCTTCTGGCGATGAGCGATCGCGTCGCCATCGTTCGCGACAAACGCATTCTACAGATCTCGCCCGCACGCGAGTTGAGCGAATACCGCCTGCTCGAGATCGCCTCGCGCGGGAACAACCAGCCCCAGGGAGCCCCCCATGCGAGCTAGCCTGACCCGTCTACTGCGAGTCCCCATCCTCGGCCCGATTCTCTCGCTGATTGCGGTCGGGGTGGTTGTGGGCCTGACGACGGACCGCTTCTGGTTGCTCGACAATCTGAACAACGTTGCGTTACAGGCGAGCATTGTGGCCATCGTCGGGATTGGATCGACCTTGGTCATCCTCACGGGCGGCATCGATCTTTCGCCTGGTTCGGCGATTGCCCTGCTCACCATGATCATGGCGCAGTTGATCAAGATCAACGGCGTACCCGTGCCGGTGGCGATATTGATCGTGCTTGTGTTGAGTGCACTTCTGGGCGCCTTCAACGGGCTGCTGGCCTCCTACGGGCGCATCCCGACCTTCATCGTGACCTTGGCGGCGATGAGTATCTTTCGCGGCATTGCGTTTCTGTTCAATGACGGCTCGCCCATCTTTTCGGTCTCACCCTTCCTCGAGCCGTTGTTTTACGGCAAGATGCTGGGGATTGCCCTGCCGTTCTTCTACGTGCTCATCTTCTATGCGTTGGCGTGGGGTTTCCTCAAGTACACCCCCGCCGGCCGGCGCATCTATGCCATCGGCGGCAATGAGGCGGCCGCGCGCCTCTCGGGCATCAACGTGCACCAGACGCGGTTCATGGCCTTCGTCATTGCCGGGTTCACGGCGGGCATCGGTTCCATTTTGATGACGGCGCGCCTCAATTCCGGCTCGCCAAATTACGGCGTGGGCACCGAGTTGCAGGCGATTGGTGCAGCGGTCGTCGGCGGCGCGAGCCTGGCCGGCGGCTACGGGCACATCCTGGCGACCATGGTCGGCGCCGCCATTATCGTCGTGGTGCAGAACGGCCTCAACTTGAACGCGGTGCCCACCTCCTGGCAGAACATCACCCTGGGCGGGATCATTGCCCTGGCGGTTTTCGTCGACATGTGGCGCTCCGACTTCGGGCGGCTGGCGGCCCGCTGGTTTGGCCGCCTGACGGCGCGGGGCAAAGGCCCAGTCGGGTCGCGGCGTGAACCGCCACCCTCGGGCTGAGCACGGGGGCATCGTTTGTCCGAAGCCTGATCGACAAGGAGAGGCTTGCCATGTACACCTGGGGACGAAAGACCGGATGCCGGCTGTCGCTGGATTACACCTACAAGGGGATGCGGGTCGCCTTCCTCGAGAACGAGCTGATTCGCGTCGGTCTTGTTCTTGACAAAGGGGCGGATATCTTCGAATTCACGTACAAGCCGCGAGACATCGATTTCATGTGGCAATCCCCCCTTCCACTTCGGGCGCCGTTCGTCGCTACCAGCGCGCTGCCGGAAGGGGCCTTCCACGATTACTACTTCGGCGGCTGGCAGGAGGTGCTGCCTTCGGCAGGCTGGGCCAAAGAACCTTACCTGGGAGCCAACCAGGGGCTGCATGGGGAAGTGGCGCTGCTTCCCTTCCAAGCCGATCGTCTCGAAGACACGCCCGAACGGGTCTCGCTGCGTCTCTCGACGCGCTGCTACCGTTCGCCCCTGACCTTGGAGCGCGTTCTTTCCCTCGAGCGCGAGAAAGGCTGCCTGTTCATTCACGAGCGCTTGGTCAACGAATCGGCCGAAGCATACTCCATCATGTGGGGTCATCACCCGGCCTTTGGCGCACCGTTCCTCGACGACAGTTGCCGGGTGGATGCACCGGCGGGCGAGGCCGAGGTGCTGTCCTTCCATCCGAACGGGTTGTGGGAGCCGGGCGGGAGCTACGCCTTCCCCCAGGTCAAGAACCGGCGCAGCGGCGCGCTCCAAGACGTCCGCCAAGTCCTGCCAAAGGAAACCCATTCGGTCGATGTGCTGATCTTCAAGGGCCTGCGCGAAGGCTGGTACGGCTTGACGAATGCCCGCCGGCAAGTAGGCTTCGGCATGGCCTGGGACCCGACCTTGTTCAAGTATTTGTGGATGTGGCAAGTGTATGGCGGGCACAATGACTTTCCCTGGTACGGGCGGACCTACAACTGCGCGCTTGAGCCGTTCACCAGCTTCCCGCCAGCTGGCATTCAGAAGGCCATCGAGAACGGCAGTGCGCGCAGCATGAACGCGGGTGAAGTCAT
>JBGOXY010000235.1:0-3584 GCA_041479415.1 Anaerolineae bacterium | reverse complement strand
GTACCGCTCGGTGAATTCTCTCGCGTCCTCGGCGGCGGAGTGGTGCCTGGCTCGCTCGTGCTTATCGGCGGCGATCCGGGAATCGGGAAGTCGACGCTCTTGCTCCAGGTGGCGAGCGCCATGGCCCGCGACGTCGGGCGCGTGCTGTATGTCTCAGGCGAGGAATCCGAACGCCAGATCAAAATGCGCGCCCAACGCCTGGTGCCGGTCGGCGACAACGGCAGCAATCTACCCGAGGATCTCTTTCTTCTCACCGAGACCGACCTGCAGACCATCCTCGGCCACGTGGAGCAGCTGGCGCCGCGCGTGCTGGTGATCGATTCGATTCAGACCGCTTACCTTTCTGAGCTGACCTCCTCGGCCGGCTCGGTCTCGCAGGTGCGCGAATGCGCCGCCCGGCTGCAGGCCTTGGCCAAGTCCTCCGGCATCGCCGTATTTCTCATCGGTCATGTGACCAAAGAAGGCGCCATCGCCGGACCGCGCGTGCTGGAGCACATTGTGGACACGGTGCTTTACCTGGAAGGCGATCGCTTTCAGAGCTTTCGGCTGTTGCGCGCGGTGAAGAACCGCTTCGGAGCGACCTCCGAAGTTGGCGTCTTCGAAATGCAGAGTGCGGGCATGATTGAGGTGCCCAATCCATCGGAGGCTTTCCTGGCCGAACGCGTGCTGCACGCTCCGGGTTCCGCCATCGCCGTCACCATGGAAGGCACACGCCCGCTGCTGGTCGAATTGCAGGGGCTGACCAGCGCCTCGACCTTCGGCAACCCACGGCGCACACCTAACGGCGTGGATCTCTACCGCTTGCTGCTGGTGACGGCCGTCCTCAGCCGGCGAGTGGGCATGCATCTCGCGGATCAAGATATCTTCATCAATGTCGTCGGCGGCTTGCGCGTGGACGAGCCCGCTGCCGACCTGGCCATGGCGGTGGCTATTGCCTCATCGGTGAACGATCGCCCAGTGGCGGCCGACCTGGCGCTGGTGGGAGAAGTCGGCCTCTCGGGCGAGCTGCGCGCCGTCCCGCAGATCGCAGCCCGCGTGCGCGAAGCCGCGCAACTCGGTTTTGCGCGCATCCTCGTGCCGCGCACGGTACGCCAAGATGAAGGATTGCCCAAGGGCATCCAGGTGATTGCGGTACGTTCGTTGCGTGAGGCGATCGAGCGTGCGCTTGGAGAACCGGCCAGCGACCGATCGGGCGCGCGCAAGAGCCAGCCCGGCGGCGCGTCCGGCGAGCCGGCGGGGGCGTAGATCATGCCGACCGAATTCCCAGCGCACTTCCGGCATGCGAGGCAGCCGCGGTGAATCCACAGCGCTGGCGCACCCTCTCGCGGATTGTGGCGCTGGTGTGGGTCGTCAATGTGATCGGCTTGGCCGCGCTAGCGTTCGCTTTCATGCGCGGGGCATTCGGCAACCTGACTTTCTTTGCCGCAAAGGCCCCGACCGCGACCACCTCCGCGACTCTCCTGCCCCTCCCCACTCAGACCACCACGCCAACCCCATTGCCGACGCCCACGCTCACGCCCAGCCCCTCGCTCGTGCCTGCCTCACCGACAGCCCTGCCCGATACCCAAACGCCGACGCCCTCGCCCAGCCTCGCACCAACGCCCGCGCCACGCGTCATTGGCCATTCGGTTGAGGGGCGGCCCCTGCAGGTATTCACTTTCGGCAGTGGGCTGCTCAAACGGCTGATGGTGTTTGGCATCCACGGCGGGAGCGAATGGAATACGGTGGCCTTGGCCGACGAATTGATCGCGCATCTCTCTCAGCACCCGGAGCTCATCCCGCCCGAGAATTCTTTGGACATACTGCGGGTGGCCAATCCGGATGGCCTGGCTCGCGGCCGCGGGCCGAACAGCCGCGGCAATGCGCACAGTGTGGACCTCAACCGCAACTGGCGCACCGCCAATTGGGCGGAGCAGTGGCCACTGGAGGGATGCTGGAGCGGTTATCCGCTCAATGGCGGCGACGGACCCGGATCGGAACCCGAAGTCATCTGGCTGCGGCGTTTCATCGTTGCCGAGAAGCCGGAGGCGATCATCAGTGTCCATAGCGCGGCGCTCGGTATTTTGCCTGGGGGCATCACGCCCTACTCGCGCTCGGTGAGCCTGGCCGAGGCGCTGGCTGCGGTCAGCGACTATCCCTACCCGCCGATCAAGACGGGCTGCGAGTACACCGGCCAGTTTGCCGATTGGTCCGCACTGCAAGGCATCGCCGCTGTAGATCTCGAGCTGACCGATCACGAGCACACGGATTTTGTCCAGAACCTGCTTGTGCTCGCCGCCTTTCTTGCGTGGCGCAAGTAATACCTGAGTGGAGAATGGGCTATGGCCTCCCATCCTGGCATCTCGTCCGCCCGCGTGACCGAGTGGCTCAAACACATTCACGTCCTGGCCGATGAGATCGGCCCACGCGGCTCCACTCGTGAAGGCGAGCGCCGCGGGACGCAGTACTGCGCCGAGAGCCTGACCCGCATCGGCCTTTCGCCACGCATCGACTCTTTTCGCAGCGCACGTCCGATCTACACACCGCATCTTCTGGCGTCGGCCATCTTGCTTGCCTCTTTTGTGCTCTATCCCCTGGGCGGACGACTCACCGCCGTGATCGCGGCTACGCTCAGTGCGATCGCGCTGCTCTCGGACCTCATGGAACTCAGCTTCCGTGACAACCTCCTGCGCCGCCTCGTCCCCAAAGGCACAAGCCAGAACGCGGTGGCGGAGCAAAAACCGCGCGGCGAACACCGCGCGGACTTGGTGTTGATCGGCCATGTGGATTCGCACCGCACGCCGATCATCTTTTCAAGCGCTCGCTGGCTGGCCGCCTACCGCTTGTTCACCACGGCGGCCTTCGTTCTGTTCGCCGCGCAGGTCCTCTTGTATGGGCTCGGCGCGATCGCCGCCTGGGGGTGGATATGGCCAGCGACGATTCCCAGCGCGGTCGGTGCAGTGCTGCTGGCGGCGATGTGCCTCCAGGCCGATGCGACTCCCTTCAGCCGCGGCGCCAACGACAATGCCTCCGGTGCGGGGCTGGTGCTCGAACTTGCGCACGAATTCGCGGAGCAGCCCCTGCAGCACACACGTGTGTGGTATGCACTCACCGGCTGTGAGGAAGTGCAGCATTACGGGGCCATCGACTTCTTCCGCCGCTACGCTCGCCAACTGGTGCGCCCCAAAACCATCGCCTTCGAGATGCTGGGGTGCGCAGGTCCTTCGTGGCTGGTGCGGGAGGGTATCCTCATCCCCTTCCATGCCGATGCCGAAATGGTGCGCCTGGCGCAGCAGGTCGCGAGCGAACACCCGCAATGGAAGGCCCACTCGACCATCGTCAGCGGCGGAAACACCGAAATGGCCGACGCGCTCCGTGTGCGAATTCCGGCCATCACCCTTTCCGGGTGGGGTCCGCACGGCGAGGCGCCTTGGTGGCACATGGTTGCCGACACCGTCGACAGAATGGATGTGGAAGTGCTCCAGCGCGCCTTTGCCTTCACAACGGCCTACATCCGTGCGCTCGACGATCGGGCGGCCGGCTAGCCTCGCCTCCCCTCGGCGGAGGCGCAACCGAGCCCGGCCCGCCGCGTATATCTCCTTGAT
>JBGOXY010000234.1:0-3624 GCA_041479415.1 Anaerolineae bacterium | reverse complement strand
TCCTGCCCAGAGGGCAGAGGCTGGGGCGCCAGGATTCGAACCTAGATCCACGGATTCAAAGTCCGGTGTGCTGCCGTTGCACCACGCCCCATCGGGTGGTCTTGCCGCACGTGTCCGCAGCGCGCACCTTCTTGCGCGCCCTGCTTCACGCCCTCGGCAAACGATTCATTCCGGCCAGCGCGCGGATTGTAACATGGGGGATTACGGGTTAGCGAGGCGTTCGTCTCGCGCGCGTCGTGCGTGATGGAACACCTGCAGCACCAGGCAGACCACAATCAGTGCCAGGGTCGCCGCCAATCCGCCCTCCGGCCCGAAGGCACCACCCGTCCACAGCGGCGGACCGCTCACCTGGGCTACTGCGCCGGCTGAGAATTCCGTCAGGCCGCTCACCGGAAGCCCGAACACCGGCCCCAAGAGGTAATTCCATATGAAGTGGAACGTGGTGGGCAGCCACAAGCTGTTGCTGTTGCGCATTGCCAGGGCAAAGGCCACCCCGGCCAGTGCGATATTCACAAGCGCGACGAAGTTCAGGCTCGGGTTCAGCAGGTGCGCCAAGGAGAAGAGAATCGAAGATCCCACGGCCCCCAGCCACCAGCCCCGCCAGCGAGCGAGCAGGGCGAGCAGGTAGCCGCGAAAGGCGATTTCTTCGGCGAGCGCTGCGGGCCATAAGACGATGGCATTCGTGGCCAGGCCATTGAGGGTCCAGCCGCTGTGGAACTGGGCCCAGCCGGCGATGGCAAACAGCGCCGCCAACAAGCCAATCGCCAGGGCGCCCAGCGCCGCGCCCGAGAGTGTGCTCACTATCCAATGCTGGCGAACCATGCGCAGCGTGCGCCAGCCGGCGCGGTCCAAGAAACGCAAGAAGCCCCAGGTGGCCAGCGCCAGAACGCCCAATTCCATCCAGGTGGAGAGTGCGAGCAGCCAGGCCGGCAATCGCCCCTCGAGCACCTCGCCCTGCCAGCCGGTTACGCCGATGAGAGAAAGGCCGACGACCGCAACGCCCAGCAGGGCCCCCACCACTAACTGAGAACCGAAGATGACCGCCACGTAGTACAAGCTTGCGCGGACCAGTGGATGCAGCCGGGGCGAGGGAGGAAGCATGGTACGGTCGGTGAGGGGCGGCACGCGGCGCAGTTACTCAACCCGCCAGCAGGCGACGTGATGGCGCGGGCTGACTTCCGTCAGCGCCGGTTCCTGTTGGGCGCAATGGGCCATGGCCACCGGGCAGCGCGGATGGAAGCGGCAGCCGGTGGGCGGGTTAAGCGGGCTGGGCACGTCGCCCTTAAGAATGACTCGTTCACGCCGGAGTTTCGGGTCCGGCACCGGTATGGCCGACATCAGGGCCTGGGTATAGGGGTGCAGCGGGTTGCGATACAGCTCCTCACGGCTGGCCACCTCGACCACCTTGCCCAGGTACATCACCGCCACCCGGTCGGAGATGTGCTCGACCACCGAGAGGTTGTGCGCGATGAACAGATAGGTCAGGCCGAACTCCGCTTGCAGATCCTTGAGCAAGTTGATGACTTGCGATTGGATCGAGACGTCCAAAGCCGAGACGGGTTCGTCGCACACGATGAACTTGGGGCGCAGCGCCAGGGCACGTGCGATTCCGATGCGCTGCCGCTGGCCGCCCGAGAACTCATGCGGATAGCGCCGAGCATGGTACTCCTCGAGCCCGACCTTGCGCAGCATTTCGAACACGATGTCGTCGCGCTCATCGCGGCTGCCCACGTTGTGAATGAGCAGGCCCTCGCCGATGCTTTCTCCCACCGGCATGCGCGGGTCGAGGGAGGAAAACGGGTCCTGAAAGATGATCTGCATGTTGCGCCGCAGCACTTTCAGGTCCGCGCCCGAGGCCCCGAAGACGTCCTGACCCTCGAACAACACACGCCCGCCGGTGGCCGAGACCAGGCGCAGAATCGTCCGTCCAACGGTCGTCTTGCCGCAGCCGGATTCGCCCACCAGGCCGAGTGTCTCACCCGGCTGCACCGAGAACGAGACATGGTCGACGGCCTGCACCCACCCGCTGACGCGCTGCAGCAGCCCGGCGCGAACCGGGAAGTATTTGACCAGGTCGTGGACTGCAACCAGCGGAGCGGAGACGGCGGCAGGAGTGGCGGGCATAGCGAACCTCAGCTCGCACGCGCGCGGGGCGCGCTGGGGGAGCCGGCCAAGGGTGCGCGATGCTGCGGGCTGTCGTGATACAGCCAGCAGCGCACGGTTTGCTGAGGGGCAACGGGCAGCAGTTCCGGCTCGAGCTGGCTGCATACCTCCAGCTTGTGTTCCAGGCGCGCTTTGCAGCGCGGCGCGAAGCGGCACCCCGGCGGCAAATCCACCAGGTTGGGCACCATGCCGGGGATAACTTCCAAGCGGTTCTTGACGTCACCCAACACCGGGATCGAGCCGATCAAACCCTGCGTATACGGGTGCAGCGGATGCGCGAAGAGGGTCTCCACCTCTGCCTCTTCCACTATCCGGCCGGCGTACATCACCGCCACGCGCTCGGCCATTTCAGCGATCACCCCTAGGTCGTGGGTGATCAAGACTATGGCAGTATCCGTCTTGGAACGCAGATCGCGCATCAGGTCGAGAATCTGCGCCTGGATGGTGACATCCAGCGCGGTCGTCGGTTCGTCGGCGATGAGCAGCTCGGGGGCGCAGGCCAGTGCCATGGCAATCATCACGCGCTGCGCCATCCCGCCCGAGAGCTCATGCGGAAAGGCCTGCGCGCGCCGGTCGGCATCCGGGATGCCGACCATTTGCAGGAGTTCCACGGCGCGCCGCCCGCCCGCTTCGCGCTTGAGGTTTTTGTGGATCTCGAGGACTTCGGCGATTTGCCCGCCCACGCGGTAGACCGGATTGAGCGCGGACTGGGGTTGCTGAAAGATCATCGAAATGCGGTTGCCGCGCACGTGGACCATCTCCGACTCGGGCAAGCGCAGCAGATCCTGCCCGTCGAAAATGATTTCGCCCTCGACGATACGGCCCGGCTGGCCGATCAGGCGCAGCACCGAGAGCGAGGTGACGCTCTTGCCGCACCCAGATTCACCCACCAGCCCGAGCACTTCCCCGCGCCGCACGCTGAAATCTACCCCATCGACGGCTTTGACCACCCCGTCCTGGGTGTAGAAGTAGGTCTTGAGGCGACGCACCTCAAGCAGGTTTTCGTTTTCGCTTGGCACAAGGACCTCGTGGGAGGGTTCTCCGCAGAGTCGCGCGGACTATAGCACACGCGCTAGGGAGCGTCAAGGTTTTTTGGGCGTCGAGGCTCACGCATCCCCACGCCGCGCCCGACGCAGAAGGAACCCGGCCGCCAAACCCAGCAGGCCGATCAGCATGCCGATCGACACCACAACGTAGCCCGAAGCGCGCGGCGGCCCGGCGGCGCTGGGCGGCGCTGGCACGGCGCTCGCGGTGGGCTCGCTCTGCGCCTCGGGGTGCAGGCGCAAGTTCCCCGCGCGGGTCGCGTCGAGCGGTTCGCGTATCGGGTCCAACCCGCGCTCGCGCACGAGGTAGGCCGTGATGTTCCAGAACTCGTCTTCGGCCAGGTTGCCGGGGTCCTGCCAGGGCATGGCTTGGTGGATGTAGTCGTGCAGTTCGAGGGCCGTGTTGAAGCGCAGCAGC
>JBGOXY010000233.1:0-3657 GCA_041479415.1 Anaerolineae bacterium | reverse complement strand
CGCTCAACTCGGCCACGACGGCTACACCGGCCATGAGCACAAGGACAACCACGCCGATCCAGTCCATCCCATGCACAAGGCCGTAGCCCAACCCGGCCAGCCAGATGATGGCGACGTCGGGGATGACCGGCAGGAAGGCGCCCACCACACCGATCAACATGACCACCAGGGTGCCGATGACCAAGACCGTTTCGTTCATCGGACGGGCTCACGTCCCGAGTGCGTGGCGGCTAGTGTGTCTGGAGTGATCATCTGCACTCCGCCCATCCACGGCAGGAGCACGGGCGGCACCTCGATCGTTCCCTCTTCGCGCTGATAGTTTTCCATCACGGCGATCAGCGTGCGCGGCAGGCCGAGCCCCGACCCGTTGAGGGTGTGGACGAATTCGGGCTTGGCACCGCGCGTGGGCCGGTAGCGGATGTTGGCGCGCCGCGCCTGGAAATCGCCGCAATCCGAAACCGACGAGACCTCCAACCACTCGCCGCAGCCGGGCGCCCACACTTCGATGTCAAAGGTGATGCGCGCCGAGAATCCCAGATCGCCAGTGCACAACTGCTTGACCCGGTGGGTCAGGCCGAGGTCGCGGCAGGTTTGTTCGGCATCCGCCACCATGCGTTCGAGCTCCGCCTCCGACTTTTCGGGCAGACAGAACTTGTACATCTCCACCTTGTCGAATTGCTGTCCGCGCTTGATGCCGCGCACGTCGCGCCCGGCGGCGGCCTTCTCGCGCCGGAAACAGGGCGTGTACGCCGTGTACCAGCGTGGCAGTTGATCCGCTTCGAGTATCTCGCCCATGTGCAACCCGGTCAGGGGCACCTCGGCCGTGGGCACCATCCACATGTCGTCCTCTTCATCGTGGAAGAGGTTGTCGGCGAACTTGGGCAGTTGGCCCGCCCCGAAGAGCACTTCGCGGCGCACCATGAATGGCGTGTAAGCTTCGGCATATCCCTGGCGCGCATGCAGATCGAGCATCCAGGCGATGAGTGCGCGCTGCAGGCGCGCGCCGGCCCGATGCAGGACGTAGAAGCGCGAGCCCGAGAGGCGCGCGCCTTGTTCGAAGTTCAGGATGCCTAACTCGGGGCCAAGGTCCCAGTGCGGCCGGGGGGTGAAGGCAAAGGCCCGCGGTTCCCCCACGGTGCGCACGACGACGTTCTGGTTCTCGTCACGGCCGAGTGGCACACGCGGGTCGGGCAGGTTGGGCAGCATACTCACCAGCCGCTGCAACTCGTCTTCTTCGGAGCGCAACTGAGCATCCAGGCTATTGATGCGCTGCCCGACCGCCCGCATGTCCGCGATCTTGGCCTCGCGTGCGGCGGCCTCCTGCATTTGGCTGATTTCGCGGCTGACCGCGTTGCGCTGAGCCTTGAGCATTTCGACCTCGGTCAGTACCGCTCGCCGGCGCAGGTCGAATTCTAGGATGCGCTCCAGCGAGGCCTCACTCTGGCGGTTGGCGAGCGCCTGGCGCACTTCGTCTGGATGGGCGCGAATGTACGCTAGATCGAGCATCGGGCCACCTCCTCCACCGGGAACGCAATCGGTCCCACCGTCATACGTCTCTCACGCTGAGAGACCGCAGGACGAGGGACCGCTCGTGGTGCCACCTGGGTTTGCTGCGCCGTCCGGCGCAGCCTCATGGATCGCGCTAACGGGCGAACCCGGCCCGCTTGGGGAGCACCTTCTCGCGGGCGACTGGCCGCTAGGGCCGGCGGAGTGGATTTCCACGCCTCTCGCGCTGCCTTGCACCGGGCGGCAGCTCTCTGGGCGAGTGCGGCGTGTACTCGAGTCCGCGCTGGTCTTTGCTACCTCGATTGGGCGAGATTATACAGCAGGGCGCCAGGGCGTCAAGCGCGGCGCCAGGCTGTGCCCGATCAGGGCAGTGGAGAGATCGTCGTCGCGCCGCACCAGGCGCACATCCACGCGCAGTCCGCGCAAACGCAAGGCCACTTCCGCCACGCTCTGCTGCGAGCCAAAGCTGCCGCGCTCGATGAGAACGACCGCCACCTCGATGCCCCGGCTGCGCAAATGCTGAGCTGCTAGGGCCACCTCCAACTCGGCCGAGGGCGAGATCAGCAGGACCGTCGACCCGCGCGGAAAGCTTGCGCCTTCCAGGCGCAGCGCGTCGGCCAAAGAGAGATCGCTTTCGGCACGCAGCGTGGCCAGGCGTTCCATCAGCCGTTCCCGCTGGCGCTCGCCGCGATCGGGCTGGATCACCTCGCGCTGCTGGGCATACGCCGCGAGGCCCACGGAGCGGTCGTGATGCAAGAAGTAGTCGGCGAGCGAGGCCGCCGCCGCCACGCAATATTCCTCCGTTGCCGGGGGCAGGTGGAACTGCGGGCGGCGCGCCCAGAAGGGTACGTCCTTGGCCGACTCGGGAGGCGCCGCCTGCGGCAGCCGGCAGTGGATTTCACGCTGGCTGTCGAGCACCAGCCACACATCGGCTTTCGGGTCGAGTTCGAATTCCTTGGAGATCAGCCGATCGCGCCGGGCCGTCGAGGGCCAATGGATGCGGGTCAGGGAATCGCCCGGGGCATACTCACGAACGCCGGCCGCGCTGGGCGTCACCGCAGCTGTCTTGCGCTGCACCGCGGTGCCCCCGGGCAGCCGGCTGGGCGACAGAATCACAGCCGGCAGACGCGCCGTGTACGGATGCACGACCAAATCCGCCGTCTGCGGGAAGCGCTTCTCGTTGAGGAACAGCCCGAACGGATCGGCGACGCGTGCCGTAAGCGGGCCGAGTTGAAAACGCCCGCGCTCGGTGCACAGCGTGTGCACCACCCAGTGGCGGCTGGTATGCGGCCCGAGCCCGGTAATCACCGTGGACGCCTGATGATCGGGCAGGGTGGATTCATCCCACAGCTCTACCCAGAAGTGAGGCAGGCGCGAACGGTTGTGCAGGACGAAGCGTTCTTCGATGATGGCGCCAGCCTGCGAGCGCGGTGAACGCAGCACACGCTGCAGTTCGAGCCCAACCAATCCGAGGCGCGCCCATACCCAGCTGGCGGCGAGCAGCGCTGCCCACAAATAGGCCAAACCGTAGAACGCCGGGGAGGCCGTCTGGATTCCGCCCAGCAGGCAGGCGAAGAAAAGCAGGGTGACCACCCGCCGCCGCAGGGCAGCGCGGCGAGCGCGTTGCCGCTCGAGATCGGAAGGGAACTCACTCTCGCGCATAGCGAAGCCGGGTGCCTCAGGCCGGCCGCCGGACGTCTCCCCCGGGGATGGGGACGGCATTCAGGATTTCCTGGATCACCGCGGAGGGGGCCACGCCCTTCAAGCGGGCCGCGGGTTCGAGGAGCAATCGGTGTGCCAGCACCACCACCGCCAAGTGCTTGACATCATCGGGCAGGACGTAGTCGCGGCCGTTCAGTGCAGCCCGCGCCTGTGCCGTGCGATAAAGGCCCAGGCTGCCGCGCGGGCTGGCACCCAGGTAAACCTCGCTGTAGCGGCGCGTGTTGTTGACTAACTCGACGATGTAGCGGCGCACCAGAAGATCCACATAGACCTCGCGGACCGCCCGTTGGGCCGCAGTGAATTCATCGGCGGAAGTGATTTGCGGCAGATCGTCAAGCGGATGGCGAGTCTGCTGGCTTTCAAGAATGCGCATCTCCTGCGTGGGCAACGGGTAGCCGAGGCTGAGTCGCATCAGGAAACGATCGAGCT
>JBGOXY010000232.1:0-3707 GCA_041479415.1 Anaerolineae bacterium | reverse complement strand
CCGGCTCCGCGCCCGTCCTGGGTGCTTTGTATGGCCTTCTCTCGGCGCTGGTGTGGGGCAGCGGCGACTTTGCCGGCGGCCTCGCGACCCGCCGCGCGAGCGTCTTCCGCGTGCTGGTGCTCACCTCGCTCGTGGGGCTGATTGTCCTGGTCCTCATCGCCCTGGCCCTGCGTGAACCGTGCCCATCCTGGGCGGACCTGGCCTGGGCGGCGGCGGCCGGCACGTCCGGTGTGATCGGCCTGGCCGCGCTGTATCGCGGCCTCTCGATGCGCACCGCTGCAATCGTCGCACCCACCTCGGCCGTGGTGGGTGCGCTGTTCCCGGTGGTGGTCAGCATCGTGCTGGCCGGGTTTCCCACCCCCACCCAGTCGGCCGGCATCCTCATCGGCCTGGGCGGCATTTGGCTTGTCACCCGCTCTGAGGTTCACGGCCAGGCCGAACGCCGCGAGGGCTTCCTGCTCGCGCTCGCGGCAGGCGTATGCTTCGGCGGGTACTTCATCCTCATCAGCCGCGTCTCGAGCGGTGCCGTGTTCGCGCCTCTGGCTGCAGCCAAAGTGGTGGCCACGCTCGTCGCGCTCGGCATGCTCGCCGCCCGCCGCCTGCCTCTGCTCTCCCCGCGCGAGAGCCCGGTGGCCCTCGCGGCCGGCGTCCTGGATGCCGGCGGCAACGTCTTCTTCCTGCTCGCCTCGCGCGTCACGCGCCTCGACGTGGCTGCGGTCTTCTCCTCGATGGCCCCGGCGGTCACGGTCATCTTCTCCGCACTCCTCCTGCACGAACGCGTCTCACGACGCCAGTGGCTGGGCGTCGGCGTGTGCTTGCTCGCGACTGCGCTCCTGGCAATCTGACCTTCCCCGGCCTCCCTTGCGGGTCCCTGCGAGCTGTCCACCCTGAGGAAGGGGGGCTGGGTGCGACGCGTGCGGAGGGGCCGTTCCCCCCTTTCTTCAAAAGTCCTAATTCGCGCCAGGCACGACTTGTGGAACGGTTGCTTTGCAAGGATTGCGAGAAATGCCAGGCCTGCAAGGTTGACGCAGTTTCTGCTTGGATTCGGCTCGATTCCAGGGCTTGGCGGGGCCTCTGCAAGCCTATTGCAACCACCCTTCGTCCGATTACCCGAGGATAATGATGGTGCGGGCGGCAGATCGCTCATCTCGGAAAGGTATGGGAGCCTTCCTTCAATTTTTGAGCAACGCCCTGCTGCCGCCCGCGCAGGACCTGAGGAGAAGAACATGGACCTCTTTTTGGATGTGATGACGTTTCTTTCGCAACCGTTGATGGGCTACTTGATGCTCATCCCGATTGGAATTCAGGTGGGCCTCATCCTCGCGGCGCGCGGTCGTCCGCAGACCAACGAGTGGGATCCCCTCTTGCAGCCGCGGCGCGAGCCATTGTGGCGCCCGAACGGGCCGTTGCGCGAGGCGCTGGCCGCGCCGGCGCTCGAGGTCACGCTGCTGTGGGTCTTCATCGTGGGCGTGCCGCTGTACACGTGGATGGTGTGGAACCCCATGGCGCCGGTCGAGATGTCGCTGCCGGCGTTGGGCATCACGCTGCTCGCCTTGGCGGGTTGGGTGGCGCAAGGCTACCTGTGGGTGAAGGAAGCCGCCTCACCGGCCTCCAGCCAGGGCGTGTATGAATTCCGGCGCGAACTTGGGCGCCTCTCCCCGGAAGCCTTCAAGATTTTTGCCGCCGTGCTCTTCCGCATGCGCGGCTATCAGGCCACGGTGGTGCAGCGCAGCGAGTCCGGAGCCGACATCCTGCTTGAGAACCCCAAGGGCGAGCGCGAGCTGGTGCTGTGCGGCGCGCGCAACGACCGCCCGCTGGGCGAATTTGTGGTGCGCGATCTTCACGCCGCGATTGTCGCCGACGAAAAGGCGGTACGCGGTTACGTGTTTGCGGTGGGTGGGTTCACGCGTGAAGCGCGATCGTGGGCGAATGCGCGCGATATCCGCCTGATCGACGGTGTGCATCTGATGCGCGCGGTGGCGGCCACCAATCGGCCGGAGCCGACGGCGCCGGTACCGGCGCTGGTCACGGTGCGTTCCTGAGCCGCGCGGAGACTTAGCCCTATTCTCCTCCTTCTCCTCCTCCAGGGTCCCACAGTAGTCTCACCGCCCCGGTCCCCTCCCGGGGCGGTGGGATTCTGGGGGCATGATGATGGAACCGCCGACAGCGTGATGGCGTAGCGTTCGCGCTGTGATAGAGTAGCCAGCAGCACGCGTACCACGTAAGGTTTGGCCGAGTACGGCATCACGGAGGCGGGCGTGGGTCGCCGGACGGTCTTCATCCCCTATCAGCCGAAGACGATCCTCAACAAAGCCAAGCGCGCCGATCACTGGTTCTGGTCGTGCTACTCCGCTTACCCGTACATCGGCTGCCAGCACGGCTGCGCCTTCTGCTATTGCCGTGAGCGCAAATACTCTCCCTACGACGACCCGCACGACTTCGCCTACCAGATCAAGGTCAAAGAAAACGCGCCGGAGCTGCTGGAGCGCGCGCTGCGGCGCGCGCCGGTAGATGTCGTCTTTACCGGCGACTACCAGCCGGCCGAGCGCAAGTTCGGGATTTCGCGGCGCATGCTGGAGGTGTGCCGCGACCTCGGCTTCCCGGTATTCGTGCTCGAGCGCTCGCCGCTCGTGCTGCGCGACTTGGACCTGCTGCGCGAAATACATCAGAAGGCGCATGCGGTCGTGGCCTTCAGCATCATCAGCACCGCCGACGCGCCGGGCGCCGCGCGCGTGCGGGCGACGGAGAACCTGGCGCCCGCGGCCGAGAAGCGGCTCGCGGCGATGGAGAAGTTCGCTGCGGCGGGGATTACGACGGGCACATGCGCCATGCCGCTCCTGCCCGAGTTATGTGACGACGAGGCGACGCTTGAGCTCCTGGTGCGCCAAACGAGGGATCACGGCGGGCAGTTCGTATTGGCGGGTGGACTGACGCTGGCCGACCAGCAGCGCGACTATTTCATGAGTGAGCTGGCGCGCGACATTCCGGATCTGGCGGCGCGCTACGAAACGTTGTATCCGGCGGGCAGCTATGGGCCGAGCCAGGGGCCGTGGCGCCAGGTGGCCAACCGCGTGCGTGAGTTATGCGTGAGCTACGGCATCCGCGACCGGGTGCCGCGCCCAATCGTCGCGGGCGACAAGCGAACGCTGAACAAGCGGCTGGTCGAATGGTTGGCGGACCAGGCCTACACGGTAGACCTGGCTGGCGACACGCGGCGCATGTGGGAGTATCGTAAAGCCGCCTGGGCGATCGAGGACTTGCCGCAGGAGATCGGCCTGGTACAGCGCACGCTCGGCGCACGCGGGCTGGCGAGTGTGCCTGGGGTGGGGGAGAAGATGGCGGGGGAGATTGAGGGGTGGGTGAGTAGAGCAAGCCCAGCGCCAGTGATGCCTGGACGGCTAGAGGGTACCGTTTCCCTCGACTAGCGGGGCAAACATGCGCGCAGGTGCGGTGAATGGAACGGTCCTATCTCATTCATGACACCACTTCATCTCGGCCCCGGTTATCGTCGCAATAGCGCCTCGGCATCCGAATGGATGACAAGTCCTGTTGGCTTCAGCAATCTTCGCTCCTGCCGCCTGATTTCCTGCGCGACTCTCATATGGTCAGCCTGGTTCTTGAATTGGGCAGTGAATTCAGGCGAGCCAAACAGGCGACTATCTTGGACGGCGTCGAATGAATGATCGGGCAAGAAATCAAGCGCGCCT
>JBGOXY010000231.1:0-3835 GCA_041479415.1 Anaerolineae bacterium | reverse complement strand
GATGCGCCCGGCCTCCTGCGAGTCGTCCGGGAAGAGAAGTTCGGGACGCAACTGACCACGGTCGACTGCTTCCAAGAACTCCGTCTCCTCCCGGCGCAGCACGAGAAACGGGCGGACCACGTCCCAGGCGTTTTGGAGGAGGAGGGTGGCCGGCGGAACATCCCCGCCGGCAAGAAAAGGAGACAGCTGCTGTTTGGCTCCCGGATCCGCGAGTCGTTTCGCCAATCCCTCGAGGGTGTAGCTGGGGAGCGGATGCTCAAGGATTGCCGAGAGAGCGATGAACCGGGCTCGGAAGAGTCCAGAGGCCAGCTCGTTGCCCGCCACGGCTGGCAGTCGCCCCACGTCCCACGCATCGCGGGCCGCCGCGCGGTCGAGCAACGCAAGCATCTTGCCTGCCACGAGCTCGCCCAGGCCAACCACGCGCACGAGCGGCTGCTCCAGTTCGCCGGGCTGCCACATCGTTCGCACGTCGATACCCGCGAAAGGAAGGCGGAAGAGGAAGTTGACATCGACTTTGATTCGCTCTCGCGGTCCAAGGACGGAGGTGTAGCTCAGATACAGCTTGCGCCCTGCGAAACTGTCCGCGGATTTCTGAACCCGATAGCCGTGGCGTTGTGCGAGCCGCGCAACGTCTTGCTCGATCCGTGGCCGGTCGGCCAGCATGTTCTCTCGCTCGAGGTGGGCGACGTAGTTGAAGTCGAGGTCCACGGACAGGCGGGATGGAGTTCCAAAGCACAGATTGAGAGCCGTCCCGCCCTTAAGGAGCAGTGCATTCCCCAAGAAGGGGTGCCGGGCGATATCCCCCGCCAGCTCGCCCAGCCGAACAACCTTCTCGAGTGCCGAGACTTGGTACCCGGTCTGGCCTGCACAGCGTTCGAGGTACTCCAGGCTAGGGCTCATCAGGCTCGCCTAGGCGGGAGAGCTCACGGGGGACGATCAAGTTCCAGCGAGGTGAAAGAATTCCGCCCCGCCGACGGCGTACCATGTAGTGCGGAGACTTAGGAGTGTGAGGTTCAATTCGGCGAAGGTACGCATCGTCGACATGAAAGGTTAGCCGGAAGCGCTCAAGAAACCACCCGACCGACGCCCAGAGATTTCGCACGTCATATCGGCGCAGAACCTGTTCAAGCAGTTCGAGATCTAAGGTAGGGAAGCCATCCGCCGACCTGACCAGTTCCTCAAGCCCGCCCACGAGGTCTGGCTGGCGAAACCCCTCCACCAGCGTCCGCTCCGGGCCCGTGCTGCGGAGCATCCGGCCCCGGCGTTCGACCATGCGCGTGCCGAAGTATTTGTCCCGGTCAGATCGCAGAGCCTTGGGGTGGTCAAGGAATCGCAGAGTCGCTCCCCCCAGCGCGAGGGGCCTGCGCCGGCTGTCCACATAGAGCGTGCACTGACCCCAGATCGAATGAGCGGCCCCGAGGAGTTCCAATGCGCTGTGGTGTGAGAAGACGCCCTCCGGCCGAAGCGCAACCGCGACCAGGAACGACTTGGGGAGGAATTGGCTGGCCGACATCCCTGGTGGAACAACCGCGTAAATCTCACGCGCAACCGACTTCAGCCGCCCGGACTGGAGGTGGTACTTGAGCCGCTCGACCGTCCCCGCCTTGCCGCCTGGAGCCGCAAGTGCGGAGGTGGCTTCATCCAGGGAGAATACCGGATGGCTCTGCAGGAACTCGCGAGTCACTTGACGTTTCATTGCGTTATGGGGGGTGTTATCCCCCATATCTTCACCAATTGTCAAGTATGGCTTTGGCACGCGGCGGGAATGGAGGGCCTATTGGCGGCCAAGCCATCGGGGTCTCTCGCACTACTATACCGACCCTAGGTCGTCCTTCTTGCCGAACAGAGCACGACGCCCTCGGGCGATGCTCGGGGTCGTGGTCCTGACGAGCTGCTCAGGCTGGCGTGGGTGAGGTCTCGCGTCGAGGGCAGCGGATCTACCCTCCCGCGTAAACTCCGCGGTAGATGGCATACAACTCGTAGATGCGCCGCAAGTAGGTGCGCGTTTCGGAGTAGCGCACGACCTCCGCCAATAGGTCGTCATCCTGGCCGGCCAAGTCGAGCCAGACCGCGGCGTTCCCCGGCCCGCCGTTGTACGCGGCAAGCGCCGCAAAGATGCGCCCGTCGAACGCGTCGCGCTGGCGTGCAAGATACGCGCTGCCCAGTTTGACGTTGATCATCGGGCGGTACAGATCGGCTTGTGTATAGGTCGCCAGCCCCACGTCGCGGGCCACGTCTTCGGCGGTTGAGGGCAGGAGCTGCATCAACCCGTGGGCGGAGGAGGTCGAAACGGCTGTCACGCCGAAGAGCGACTCTTGACGCACGACGGCGAAGAGCAGAAGCGGATCCAGTCCGTGCGCTTGCGCCTCGGGCAAGAGGATCTCGGCGAAGTATGGGCCGAAGCGCACATGGTTGAAGTAAGACGGCGCATCGAGGGTCCCCGCGTCGTCCAGACCGGCCAGGTCCAACACCTGGCGCGCGGCGAAGATCGCCCCCGGGTATTCTCCGATGTCGAGCAGCATCCGGCTCAGGTAGAACGATGCCGGTCCATCCTGGACGAGCGCACGGCGCAGGCTGTCGAACTCGGCCCGCGCCTCGGCCGCGAGGCCCAGATCCCACAACGCACGGCCGCGCGCGAAGCGCGGATCGGCGGCGAGCGTCGCGCGCACGTCACTTGCCGGCTCGGGTGTAGGTGGCGCGAATTCTGCCAGCACCCAAGTCTCCGCCTCACGCGCTTCAGCCTGGAGGTCGAATGCGAAGTTGGGTGCAGTGCCCCCGGCGTACGGCGTGCGCCCCGCCAACATGTCTTCGGCGCGCACCGAGTAGTAACCGGTGGGATCGGCCGCGGCCGCTGCACTCCAGGCCGCCTGCGCCCCGGCCGTGTCGCCGCGCGCCGCGCGTGCCTTGCCCACCCAGAACCAGGCGCGCGAGAGCAGTACCGGATCCGTTGCGCTGGTCAGCACGCCGAATTGCGCCTCGGCGGAGGTGCTGTCGCCTATTCGGTAGAAAGCGACGCCCGCCTGGTGCGCGCACTCCGGACCGTCCTCAGCCGTCGGGTAATCGCGCGCGCATTGCTGCCACAACGTGGCGGCGGTCGGCAGCTCTCCGGCTCGTTCGGCCAGGCGCGCTGCGGTGAAGAGCGCCTCCGCGGCGCGCGGGTGGGCGGGCAAGGCGGAAACGAATTGTTGGTAGGCCTCCAGCGCGCCCGGGTAGTTCTCGCCGCCGGCGAGGAGTTCCGCTTTGGCGAACCAGGCATCCGCAACGAGTGCCGAGGCGGGCTCGGCCGCGCTGATGGCGCGCTCGAGATCGGCCAGCCCATCGCTCGTGTTGCCCAACGCGGCATAGGTCAGCCCGCGGAAGTAGAGCGCCTGGGCCACAGCGCTCGGCGTGCCCGAGAGGTACTGGTTGAAAGCTGCCAGCGCCGGTTCGTATTGCTCGGCATAGTAGTCAACCATGCCACGCTGCAGCGCGTCGACCGCGATACCGGCATCCACCAGCCGCACGAGCGCGGAGTACGCGTACGAGCTCGAGGGGTAGTTCGCCACGGCGTGAACGAAACGCGTGTATCCATCATGCGCGGGGCCCTTCACCAGCAGCAGCGTGCCGCTCTTGTAGTCGAGGCGCGCTCGCGCGCCGTCGCTCGTCACGCCGGCCGCCACTTGGTCGTAGAGCGCAAGGGCCGCCTCGAGCGAGCCGGCCTTCTCAAGCGCGTCGGCCTCGGCTTCCACCAGATACAGCACATCGCCTGCGCGCGGTGCGCTCACCGCCGCCGCGAAGGCCTGCGCGGCCGGTGCAGTCTGATCGGATTCGTAAAGCGCCTGGCCAATGCGTTCCT
>JBGOXY010000230.1:0-3858 GCA_041479415.1 Anaerolineae bacterium | reverse complement strand
ATGCGCCATCCGGCGCGCCCCGGTGCGCAGAGGCAACGCATGACGCCGCCTCGGGCACCCGCCGAAACCGTGCTGAGCCAGGTGGCGGTGGGTCAGACGGTGCTGGTTCTCGGGCTGCAAGGCGGCCGCGCGGTAAGCGAGCGCTTGGCGGAGTTCGGGCTCGTCCCATCGGCCCGCGTTTCCGTGCTGCGCAATTCAAGCCACGGCCCGTTGCTGGTGGCCGTGCAGGGCTCGCGCTTGGCCCTTGGCCGCGGCGAAGCGGCCAAAGTCCGCGTTGTTGTCGAGCTAGCCAAGGCCGGGCACGAGTGAAGAGGTCGGCGCTCAGGCCTGCCCTTCGCGGTTCGTGCCATTCGCCGGCGAATGGGATCCCCGCCGCCACCGAAGTGCATATCCTCGACGACCGAGGATTCCTGCAGCGGGGTGGTACGCCCGCCGGCGGCGCGGCGCCGGGCCGGACGGTTCGCATTGCCATCGCCGGCCAGCCGAATGTTGGCAAGTCCACCGTCTTCAACCGCCTGACCGGCCTCGACCAACATGTCGGGAACTGGCCGGGCAAAACCGTTGAGAAGAAGCGCGGACTCGTGCGTTTTGGCCAGGTCACCCTGGAGCTGGTGGACCTGCCCGGAACGTACAGCTTGAGCGCTCACTCCGCCGAAGAGGAAATCGTTCGCGATTACTTGCTCTTCGAGCCGCCGGAGGCCATGATCGTTGTGGTCGGGGCGGCCACGCTTGAACGCAACCTCTACCTGGTGGCTGAGCTACTGGCCTTCAACGTGCCGCTCGTCGTGGCCGTCAACATGATGGACGTGGCGGCGAGCGAAGGTGTTGAGCTGGACTTGCAGTCGCTGCAGTCTGCCCTCGCGCTGCCGGTGACGGCGCTCACCGCATCGCGCAACCAGGGGCTCGAGGCGCTGCTGGCCTGCGCGCTCGCCACCGCCCGAGGGCCGCGTGCGGCCTACACCTCGCGGACTTCTCCGCGGCCGGAACATCGCCCGATCATCCGCAACCTTGTGCAGCTTCTGGATGGGAGAATCCCCTCCGCGTACCCGCTGGATTGGCTGGCCACGAAGCTCTTGGAGGGCGACCCGCGGCTCACCCAGATGGCGCGTGCGAGTCTCCCGCCGGCGGCGTTGGCTGAACTCGACCGCCTACTTCATGCGCACGAAGATGCCTTCCTGGATATCGTTGGGGGGCGCTACGATTGGATCCGTAAAGTCACCCGGGCGGCCATTCAGCGGCCGCGAACCGATGTCATCAACCTCACCGACCGCATCGATCGCGTGGCCACGCACCCCGCATGGGGCCTGCTCACGTTGATGACGATTCTGGGAGTCACTTTCTGGCTCATCTATGGTCTGGCTACGCCGATGGTCAACTTGCTGGCCGGGGCCACCCAGTCGCTTGCCGCTGTGGCGCGCACGGCACTGGCCGCATGGCCGGCCTGGCTCTCGGGCCTGGCGATCGACGGGCTGCTAAGCGGCGTGGGAATGGTGCTGGCCTTCCTGCCGGTGATGGTGCTCTTCTTCGCTGTGCTGGGCGTGCTTGAAGATGTGGGATATTTCGCGCGTGCGGCGTACATCATGGACCGCTTCATGCATGCCATCGGCCTGCATGGCAAGAGTTTCCTGCCACTCTTCCTTGGGTTCGGCTGCAACGTCCCGGCGGCGCTCGGCACGCGCATCCTGGAAGATCGGCGCTCGCGGGTGTTGACCCTGTTGCTCACGCCGCTCGTTCCGTGCACGGCGCGCTTAGGCGTGATCGCCTTTCTGGCACCGGCCTTCTTTGGATCGCGGGCAACGCTTATCTCGTTCCTGCTGGTCGTGTTCAACATCCTTGTTATCGCTATGCTGGGCCTCGTGCTGGGCCGCCTCGTGCCGCGCCAGGCACCGCCCGCTTTCATCATGGAACTCCCGCTGTACCATCTGCCGACGGCTCGCACGCTGGCACGCTTCATTTGGCACAACACGCGCTCGTTCGTCGAGAAGGCTGGCTCGATCATCCTGCTGGCCTCGGCTGGCGTGTGGGCCCTTTCGCACATGCCGACGGGCGACCCGGCCTCGAGCGTCCTGGCCTGGGTGGGGCGGGGTCTTGAGCCGCTGGGGGCGCTCATGGGGCTGGGCGATTGGCGCATGCTGACGGCGCTTCTGACGAGCTTCGTCGCCAAGGAGAACACCATCGCCACGCTGGGCGTGCTTTTCGCCGGCCAAGCTCAACACACCCCCTTGCCGGCGCTCGTGGCGGCCCAACTGGCGCCTGCCGCGGGGCTGGCATTCCTTGTCGTGCAACTGCTGTTCATCCCATGCGCGGCGACGCTCAGCACCTTGCGTCAGGAGGCCGGCTGGCGCTGGGCCTCGGTGAGTGTGTTGCTGCAACTCGCGATTTCGATCGGCATGGGCATCGCCGTCTTCCAAGTCGCGAGCCGAGTGGGATATGGCTGACCTGTCGGCGCGCCCCGGCGCACCGTTCCCATCGCGCGAGGTGGGCCAGGTCGCACGCGCTCTGCTGGCTGTCATCGCCGGCGGTGGCTCGCATACGATGTCATCCTTGGCTGCCCGCTTGCAGGCAAGCCCGGCCCTCGTGGATCTCGCCCTCCAGGTTCTGATCGTCGGCGGACGCATCGAGGAGGTCGTGTCGCCGGAGGAGTGCGGCCACCCAACGGACGAAACAATCGAGGTTTGCCAGACGTGTGGATTGGCCGCCTCGTGTGTAGGCAAGGGTGCTCCGACGGCCGTCGGGCAGCGCTGCCTGCGCCTCGTGCCACACGGGCACTGATCTTGCCCTTGCGTGCCGGCGGGTAATGCCCTTTGTTGAGTCTAGCTGCGGCATGAGAGACCCCGAGATTATCATCATTGGATCTGGTCCTGCGGGGTGCTCGACGGCCCTGCATCTGGCGGCGCTTTCGCCAGCCTGGTGCGATCGCATCTTGGTGCTGGAGGCCAAGCATCATCCTCGAGCCAAGTTGTGTGGCGGCGGCGTCACGGTTTTCGGTTTGCGGGTTTTGCGTGGGCTTGGGCTCACGCTCGATGTGCCACATGTCAGAGTGGATGAGGCGCTCTTCCGTCTGCAGCGCCGCACGCTCAAGGTGCGTGGCCAGCCGCTGCTGGAGGTTGTCGACCGATCGAGCCTTGACGCCTGGCTGGTGGGCGAGGTGCGAGCCCGCGGCGTTAGTGTGGAGGAGGAGTCGCCGGTACGGGCGGTGGAACCCTCGTCGAGCGAAGTCACCGTGCGCACCGCTGCCCGCGAATACCACCCAAAGGCGGTGGTTCTGGCGTGCGGCTCTCGGGGGCTTGATTTTGTGGCGTGGGGCGCGGGTGGGTCCGCCATCGGGCCGCGGCGCGTTGCCCGGGCTGTCGAGTCCTTTGCCTCACAAGGACCCGTGGATGTGTTCTCCGTCCCGGCATCCGTCGAGTTCGATTTCTCTCCGATGGCGCAAGGGCGCCACGGCTATTCGTGGCGGTTCCCCATGCCGGGCGGCGCGCAGCCCCTCCACAACCTGGGTCTGTTCGATACGAGGCAGTACGCTGCCCGCCGCGCGCCCGATCTCAAAGCCGGGCTCGAAAAGTATGCCGGGCGCACGGGTGTGCGGAGTCTTGAACCAATCCAGGGGCATCCCGTGCGACTGTACTCTCCCTGGGCGAGGCTTTCTGCGCCTCGCCTCCTTCTCGTCGGCGATGCCGCCGGTGTGGATCCATTGTTTGGGGAGGGAATTGGCGCAAGTCTGGCCTATGGGCGGGTGGCCGCGCAGGAAATCGATCGTGCGCGCAGCTCGGGGGATTACCGCTTCGCAGGCTTCACTTCGCGTGTACTTGCCGGCGACCTCGGGGACTACTTGGGTGTGCGCTGGACGTTCGCGCAATT
>JBGOXY010000229.1:0-3865 GCA_041479415.1 Anaerolineae bacterium | reverse complement strand
GGAAGCGGGCGCGGTCGACCCCTCGCCGGTCTTTTCGGCGCAAGCTCGAGGCCCAGAGCCAGCACGCCGCGCTGCCGACTCACTCCGTATTCCCTGCCCGAACCTCACAAGGCGGTGAGCGGCGCAGCAGTGTCTAACCCGCGCGATTGTAGCATGCGGTCCGGGGCACCTCTTGTGCGGCAGATCGCGAGCACTCGGGCCCTCAGGCCAGCGTTCATCCGCACGCCACTCGTGCACGAATGTCCTCGCTGAAGCTCGCGATTTCGGCCATGCGCC
The DNA here is from genome assembly GCA_041479415.1 of Anaerolineae bacterium. Classification (GTDB taxonomy): domain Bacteria; phylum Chloroflexota; class Anaerolineae; order Anaerolineales; family RBG-16-64-43; genus RBG-16-64-43. Next base: position 3,589 of record JBGOXY010000229.1, on the reverse strand, counting down.
GCGCCATTCAGCAGAGGTCGGGGTGCCCGCGGTATAATGCGCCGCGGGGCGGATAGCTCAGTTGGTTAGAGCGCATCTTTTACAAAGATGAGGTCGCAGGTTCGAGTCCTGTTCCGCCCACCAGCGCCCCCGCACGCGACGCATCGCAGTTATCCCCCGGCACACGCCCGGGCACCTCGGTTACGGAGTTACGCATGAAGGACTTCCTTGTTCGCGGCACGCTGCATGAAGTCGACCCCGCCGTGCACGAACTTGTTCAGCTCGAGGCCGAGCGGCAGGTACGCAAGATCATTCTCATCCCCTCCGAGAGCACAACCTCGCAAGCCGTGCTCGAGGCACTCGGCAGCCGCTTCCAGAACATCTATGCCGAAGGCTACCCGGATGAGGCCAGCCGCCTCTTCGATGAACCGGCCATCCTCGATTACGCCGCGCGCCTGGGTGACTACCGGCGCTTCTCGGACCCGCGCTACTACAAAGGCGTCGAATATGCCGACGTGGCCGAGATGCTCGCGCGCCGGCGCTGCGCGGAGGCCTTCGCCACAGCGGCCATCCCGGCCGAACGGCTGCTGGTCAACGTGCAGGCGCTTTCGGGTGCGCCGGCCAACAACGCCGTGTACCACGCGCTGGTCAACCCCGGCGACACGGTGATGGGCATGAACCTCTTTTACGGCGGGCACCTCTCGCACGGCTCGCCGGTCAACCGCTCGGGGCGCTACTACAACATCGTCTCGTACACGGTGGACCCGAAGTCGGAGCGCATCGACTATGAGGCGGTGGCCGCGCTCGCCGCACAACACAAGCCGAAGATGATCATCGCCGGGTTCTCCTCCTACCCGTGGGTCCCGGATTGGGCGCGCTTCCGCGAGATTGCGGATTCAGTCGGCGCCTACTTCCTGGCGGACATCGCCCACATTGCGGGGATGGTGGCGGCGGGGGTGATCGCCTCGCCGGTCGGCCACGCGCACGTGATCACATTCACCACACACAAGAGCCTGTGCGGCCCGCGTGGCGCCTGCATCCTGACGACGGAGCCCAGCCTCGCCAAGCGCCTCGACCGCGCGGTGTTTCCCGGCGAGCAGGGCGGCCCACACGTCAACGTCTTCGCTGCGATGGCGGTCATGTTCAAGCACGCGCGCACGCCGGCCTTCCACGAACTGCAGGCGCAGATCGTGCGCAACGCGGCGCGACTGGCACAGCGCCTGGAGGGTCACGGCTTCCGCGTTCCATTCGGCGGCACCGACACGCACCTCTTGAACATCGACACCAAATCCATCGTCGGCGAGCAAGGCGCCACGCTCTCGGGGGATATGGCGGCGCGCATCCTCGACCTGGCCGGCATTGTGGTCAACCGCAATACCATCCCGGGCGACACCTCGGCCAACAATCCCTCCGGCCTGCGCATGGGCACCCCGTGGGTCACACAGCGCGGGTTCCGTGAGCCCGAGATCGACCGGTTGGGCGACCTGATGGCCGAGGTGCTCAATGCCTGCCAGCCCCATTACTACTCAAGCACGCGGCGCGGTCGGGTGCTGCGGGCCAAGGTGGGTTTCGCGGCCTTGGATGCGGCGCGCCTCAAGGTGCGGGACCTGGCGCACGAGGCCGGGGCCGACTACAAGCCCGGCGAGCATGGCTACCCCCACTTCTTCTATTCCGACTCGCCGCACACAGGCAAAGAGCCGGTCAGCGTGTCGGTGCGCGGCGCGAACGCCCGCGAGTTTCTGTACTGGGCAACCTCGAGCGATGTGTACGCGCTCCCGGTTGGCCAAACGCAGAAGACCCTCCTCGCGCTGCCCGCCGCGGCGATCGAGGCCACCCTCGGCCGCTCAGCGGGTGAGGTGTTCCATCTTGGAGTGCCGGCCGCCTCAGCCTCACTGGCACTCGCCTGGCTGCGCGATCTCTCGGACGGTTTTGTGGCTTTCGACCCGGACATCGTCCGGCGCCCGCCAGGCCCGGTGATCATCGAAGAAGAGAAGCAGGCGCCCAAGCTCGCCGCGGCCAAGGGCGAGGCGGTGGACGCGTCGCGTCCGTTCTTCGCCGCCCCCCTGCCCGCGCCCAAGGCGGGCAAGCCCTTGCCCGATTTCGTGTGGAACGAACCCGCCGACCCGCCGCTCAAGCGCACCGCGCTGTTCGAGGCGCACAAGGCACTGGGCGCGAAGATCGTGCCGTTTGCCGGCTGGGAGATGCCTGTCTGGTATACGAGCGTGCTCGAAGAGCATGTGGCCACGCGCAATGCGGCCGGCCTGTTCGACGTTTCGCACATGGGCGTGTGGGAAGCCGCTGGCCCGAGTGCCTGCGCCTTCCTGGATACGGTCTGCGGCAATGAGGTCGCAAGCCTGGCCATCGGCCAGTCACTTTACACCCAGTACCTCGACCCGGATGGCAAGGTCATTGACGACACGATGATCTACCGCCGTGGCGAAGAGAAGTACTTAATCGTGGTCAATGCCAGCAACGACGACAAAGACTGGGCCTGGATGAACGCCGTGCGGCGCGGCGAGGTGTGTATCGATCGCGCCCGCCCGTGGGCCAAGGCGCCCGCCCGCGAGGGCGTGACGCTGCGCAACCTGCGCGACCCCGCGGCCGGCGCCGAGATGCGCGTGGACTTGGCCCTGCAAGGGCCCAAGTCGCGCGATATCCTGCTTGCGCTCGGCGCGGACGGCCCCACCGCGGCGCGCATCAAGCGCCTCAAGCGCACCGACCTGTGCGACGCGACGGTGGGCGGGTTCGACCTGATCGTCTCGCGCACCGGCTACACCGGCGAAGCCATGGCTTTCGAGTTGTTCGTGCATCCGCAGCGCGCAGCCGAAATATGGGCGGCGCTGCTCAAGGCCGGCGCGCCCTTCGGCATCAAACCGGTCGGCCTGGGCGCGCGCGATTCGCTGCGCACCGAAGCCGGCCTGCCGCTCTACGGGCACGAGATGGCCGGTCCCTTCGGTTACACCGTCGGCGACTCCGCCTTCGGCTCGTACGTCAAGACGAACAAGCCGTGGTTCATCGGCCGCGCGGCCTACCTCGAGCAGGAGAAGAAGCGCATCGGTGAAGTGGCCCGCTTCCGCTTCGCGAAGAAAGGCGTGCGCATGGCCCACCCGGGCGACCCGGTCGTGGACGACAAGGGCCGCGTGATAGGACACGTGACGAGCTGCGCGGTGGATGCCGAAGGGTTCTTGCTCGGTCAGGCCTACCTCGAACGCAAGTACGCGGTCGAGGGCACGCCCGTTGCCGTCTTCCAGTCGGCTTCCGACAAGGCCGAGAAGGCGCGCAAGGAGCTCACGCTGGGTGAGCGCGTGACGCTGCCCGAACCCGCCACGGTGATCAGCCGCTTCCCGAAGAAGAGCGCGGCTTAGCTCAGGGTCATGAAGAGGGCATAGCACGCGTTACGCGTGACCGCCCCAGCGTGGCCTGCGCGCTTGTTGCCGCGCGCGGAGGTGTGGTCGAATGATGTCCGCAGCCTCCCCGAGAGGCACGCGAGTCGTTGAAGAACAGCGGGGCTGCCCGATGATGGGCAGCCCCTCCTCATGTTTTGGTCAACTCCTTCTCTAAGGTGCGTTGTTCATGATGACCGGCATGTCCGCGACGTACGTGACCACAT
>JBGOXY010000228.1:0-3867 GCA_041479415.1 Anaerolineae bacterium | reverse complement strand
CTCCGGTGACTGGGCCGGCATGTTCATCTACATGGCCCCCTCCAACACGGATAACATCATCCTCACCGGAACTTCGGACACGCTGTATACCGGAACGATCTACGCTCCATCCTCATCGATCAGTGCCAGCGGCAATTCGGGGAGCGTGGGCCTCCACACGCAGCTCATTGGTCGGACGGTGGATATCGGCGGCAATGCCGCGGTTTCCATTCAGTACGATCGCGACGACAACTTTCTCCTGCGTCCCGTGGTCGAATTGGTCGAATAGGGACCCGGCCTTCCCGATCGCGTTTTCTCTTTCCCCGTTCCATGCTCGGCCCGCCACCCCCGTTGGCGGGCCGAGCCTTGTTATCACCCCGCACAGGGAACCCCAACCCGAAGAATCCCTTGTCGGATCAGCCGCGGCGCACCAGATTGCCGGACTGCACAAGTTGAGCCAAGCGTCGGCCTCCAGGCCGGGTAGAATCGGCTGGTGACCATCGCCCGGCCGCTTCGAGTATCAGGGGCAGCCAACCCACCCTTCTCCCGCTCGTTTGGCTCTTCTTGAGCTGCATACCATGGGTCAACTCATATCGATCATCGGCAATACCGGCGTGGGCAAGACCACCCTGGCCCAGGCTTTGTGCGCCTCGGGGCAATCCGTCGCCGGCCTGGAGCAGCACGCTGAGCGACCGTTCCAGGCCCTCTTCGCGGGCGACCTGCCGCGCTTTGCGCTCGCCAACCAAGTGGACTACCTGCTGCTGCGGGCCGAACAAGAAGAGGCGCTGCGCGCCGTCGCCGGAACGGGTGTCGTCGATGGCGGGCTCGACCAGGATTTCTTCGTTTTCACTCGGCTGTTTCATCGGCGCGGATACTTGAGCAACGCGGAGCATGAGTTATGCGAGCGTCTATATCGCAGGCTGCGCCGCCTGATGCCAGCGCCCGACCTCTTCATCCATCTGACAGCCCCCCTCGAGGTCTTGACCGCGCGGTTCCTGGCCCGCCACCGTTCGCTCGAGATTGCACAGCTGGAGGATGTGCCGCTCATCGACGAACTGCTCGCCGATTGGCTGGCACGGGAGAAGCCCAGGTCGCTGCTTTCCATCGATGCGGGCGCAGACCACGATGGGTTTCGCGGCCGTTTGCCGGACCTGCTCGCGGAAATCGATCGCCGATTGCGTCCCTCGGGGAAACCCGCATAACGGACAAGAGTAACACGCAGCGCGTGCCGGAAGGCACCCGACTGGTCGCACATTCGCCAAATGGGAGAAGACTGCTATGAGCGACCGCGCACTCAAGCCAAGAATCCTGCATCTCCTTGACCAGACCCACCAGGAAGTGTGTGACTTTTGGGATCAGCTCTCGGCCGAAGACCGGGCACAGGTCGGGCGCCCCGATCGCTGGGCATCCAAGGACTTGATGGCTCACCTCGTCGGATGGAACGGGCGCATGAACCGGCGCATGGCCGGCCTGCCGGATGGCGAATCGCCGAATGAACTTGAGGAGCTCGACCGCATCAATGCCGCCCTCTTTGCCGCTAACCGCACACGGACGTGGGAGGATTTACTGACCGAGGACAAGCGAGCCCATGCGGAACTTCTGCGCGCCGTGGAGTCGATGAGCGAAGAGGACCTGATCCTTCCCGGGCGACTCGCATGGGCGGGCAGCGGACCGGCTTGGATGGCGCTCTTGGGACACGCCCACTGGCACCCCTATCACCACTTGTGCATGTACCTGGTCGAACATGCCCAACTCGAACGCGCGACCCAGATCCAGGAGACAATGACGCGCGACCTGCTGGCGCTCGACCAGGGCGACCGGCACAAAGGCATCACGCTGTACAACCTGGCATGCTTCTACGCGCTCACCCATCGCCCGCAAAAGGCCGTCGAAAACCTGCGAGAGGCGCTGCCGCTCGCGCCCAGCCTGGTTGAATGGTCGAAGCAGGACAACGACTTGGATTCGCTGCGCGAAGTGGAAGAGTTCAAAGCGCTCTACGTCTAATGGGCAACACGGCCGATGAATCGAGAACCCCGGCGCTGGCGGCCGGGGTTCTCTCCTTTGGAGGGCACGGAGACGCCGTGCCCTCGCGACTCGCTCAAAGTCGATGTTGCACATCTCGCCCGCACAATGCCTCGCGATAGCGATACGGTTTGCCGGCTCTCTTCGACCAGCGTGAGCCCGCAGCATACTGTCCTGTCGAAAGAAGACGGGCGGGAGTGCACCCCGCCCGCTCTCGTGCATTGACCCACTCCCTGGTTACGCTCGTTCCATCTCCACCGGGCGGCAGCACAACACGAGTTCCTTGGCCGCCTTCACCTCGTCCAGCCGTCCGACGGGCGCATTGTGTGGCGCCTGGGTCAAGAGTTCGGGCTGGGTCTTGGCTTCCTCCGCGATGCGCAACAGCGCGTCGGCGAATGCATCCAGCGTGTCCTTGCTCTCCGTCTCGGTCGGCTCGATCATCAGCGCCTCATGGACGATGAGCGGGAAGTAGTTCGTCGGTGGGTGGAAGCCGTAGTCCATCAGGCGCTTGGCCACGTCCAGTGCACGCACCCCCGGGGCATCCTTCCATTGGCCCTCGGCCACGAACTCGTGCATGCAGATGCGGTCATGAGGCACGTGATAGGCCTTGTTCAGGCGCACCCTCAGATAATTGGCATTCAGCACCGAGTGGTCGGCCACGGCGCGCAGGCCGCTGGCACCCAGCATGCGAATGTAGGTATAGGCCCGCACCAGCATGCCGAAGTTGCCATGAAAGGCCCGCATCCGCCCGATGCTCTTGGCCGGGGTGATGAACCCGTACAGCGGCGGTTCATCGCCCTCGCCTTCTTCGACGATGCCCACCAGCGGGCTGGGCAGGAAATCCACCAGGTGCGCGGCTACGCCCACCGGGCCCGAGCCGGGCCCGCCGCCGCCATGAGGCGTCGAGAAAGTCTTGTGCAGGTTGTAGTGCATCACGTCGAAGCCCAGATCGCCCGGGCGCACCACCCCCAGCAGAGCGTTCAGGTTGGCGCCGTCGCCGTAGAGCAACCCGCCACAGTCGTGCACCGCCTTGGCCACCTCCAACACATGTTCCTCGAACAGTCCGAGGGTGTTGGGGTTGGTCAGCATCAGGCCCACGGTGGTCTCATCGCACACGCGGCGGAAAGCCTCCAGGTCGATGTTGCCATGGGCATCGGAGGGGATTTCCACCACCTTGAGCCCGGCCATGCTTGAGGAAGCCGGGTTCGTGCCGTGAGCCGAATCCGGAACCAGTATCTTGTTGCGCTTCGTATCGCCGCGCGCCAGGTGGTAGGCGCGCATGATCAGCACCCCGGTTAACTCGCCGTGCGCACCGGCTGCGGGCTGCAGTGTGATCCCGGCGAAACCGCCGATCTCCTTGAGCCACTCCTGCAGTTGGTACATCAGCGCCAACGCACCCTGGGAGAACTCGCTCTCTTGCAGCGGGTGGATCAACGCAAACCCAGGCAGGCGCGCCATGTCCTCGTTCACCTTGGGGTTGTACTTCATCGTGCACGAGCCCAAGGGATACATGCCCTTGTCGACGGAATAGTTCATTTGCGATAGGCGCAGGAAGTGGCGCACCACGTCCATCTCCGACAACTCGGGCAGCGGCAAGTCGGCGCGCGTCAGGCCCGCCGGCAGGCGAAACGCCGGCACGTCGCTGTCGGGCAGGTTGGCTCCTCGTCGCCCTGCGACCGAGATTTCGTAAATCGTGGGTTCCGTCATCGGGCACCTCCCGCCATATCGCTCAACGCCTCAGCCAAAGCATCGATCTCCGGCTTGGTGTTCATCTCGGTCACGGCCACCAGCATGTGATCCTTGAGCGCGGGATAGTCCCGCCCCAAATCGTACCCGCCCAGAATCTCCCACTCTTCCAGCAATTCG
>JBGOXY010000227.1:0-3880 GCA_041479415.1 Anaerolineae bacterium | reverse complement strand
CGGTGGGCGAATTGCGTCGCCTGCCTGAGCGAGCGCAGCGTCCGGCGGGCACTGAGCAGCCAGCTCCAGCGCCGGTTGCGCCCCGACGCATCGAACCCGCTCTTCCAGCGCCACGAAAAGTGCGTGCACCGGCGCCCTCACCGAAAACGCCAACGAAGGCAACGCGCCGGCGGCCGGCGCCGCCCACCCGCGCCTCAGGCCGTCGAGCGAGCACCCCTGTTGGCTCAAAGCGGGGGACCCAAGCGGCGACGGGCCGACGCGCGAAACGGAAAACAACGCCCCGCCGCAAAGGCTGAGGCGGCCTCACGCCAGGCGCTGGAGTGCCGCGTAAGCGAGAGCAGCCAACACAGCCGATACGGGCAGCGTGAGCAGCCAGGCCACCAGCATATCGCGCAGCACCTGCCAGCGTACCTGATTTGGCCTATCGCCAGCGCCCACCCCAAGAACCGCCGTGCTCATGACTTGCGGCATGCTCACCGGCGCGCCCACCAACCCGGCACCCATGACCACCATCGACCCTGCGGTCAGTGCGGCGAGCGAATGAATCGGGCGCAGGCGCAGGATGCGAGCCCCCAAAGTCCGCATCACGCGCCAACCGGCCACCGACGTTCCGAGCACAAACGCGGCCAGGCTGGCCAGCACCACCCACAATGGAACCTCGAACGAGGAAAGCCTTCCCGCTGCGAGGAGTGCCAACACAATCGCCCCCATCGTCTTGGGTGGATCGTTGACCCCATGGCTGAGGGCCAGCGCGATCACCGCAGGGATTTGCAGCCGCCGCAAAGCCTCGTTGGCGCGCGGCGGGGCGTGACGCAGAACGAGTGTCACCAGACGAATTGCGAGGAAGCCGACCCCCAGGCCGAGCAGGGGCGAGAGGATGAGCGAGAGGAGCACGCCCGTCAGCCCGGCACCGCGCAGCACGCCCCACCCTGCCGCGGCCACACCCGCCCCCACCAGCCCTCCCACCAGTCCGTGCGTTGACGAGGAGGGAATGCCTGCCGCCCAGGTGATCAGATTCCATACCACCGCGGAAACCACGGCGGCAAGAACAACTTCGGTGGGGATGAGGTGCGCGTCGAGAATCCCGTTGGTTACCGTGCGCGCCACAGCGGTTCCAAATAGAAAGGGCGCGACGAGTTGGGCAAGCGCACTCAACAGAAGGCCAGGGCGCGGGTCGAGCGACCCCGAAAAGACCGCCGTCGCCACGATGCTCGGGCTGTCTTTGTAGCCATTGAGAAACGCGTAGAGCAGTGCGGCACAAATAGTGGCGGGGAGCATCGTTGGCGAATCCATCGGGCCGTAGAGCCGCAATCATATCACCCTGCCCGCGCTGGGCGAACTGCGGGGGGCGTGATTCGGCACGGGCCCGATTCCCTCCGCGGCCTGCCTTGCCTCACGCCTGCACCCAAGGGTCACGCTGCAGCCGCGTGACCCTTGGGCAGCGGTCCACCGCTCGTTCTCATGCTCGACGCACGCGCCGCGGACCCCATCCATTCTGCCGCAGCCCTTCACAAGTCAACCTTTTCACGTGATAATCCGCGCTGCGATCCCAAAAGGGAGGAAGGCGCTCGGATGAAAATCGTCTTGTGCGAGGCCTCGGAACATCCGCACATCGCGTACGAGGAACTGGACGGAAGCCGTGAGGGTGATTTCTTCCTCGACGACAAGGGCATTGTGCGCTACGCACACCCCGCAGATGGACATGTGTGGTTCGTCGCTCCCGACCCCACCTCATTCCGCGTAGCGGTCGAGTATTGGATCGGGTATCTCGACGGAGAAAGCAGGTCGCAGGCGGTTGGGCGCACGGCCGCCCTTGATACCTTAAGGACCGCACTCACCCAGTTGGATCTCCTGCCAGACCGGCCCGATGCGCTCTGGCCTGTCCTCCTCGAGCAGGCCGAAGCCGGGTTGCTGTGAGGGCAGCCCCCACCAGTTGCTTTTCCCCTGCCGGCTGAAACGCAGGTCGACACGCAGCTCCGCGTGAGCCACCACCGCACGAAACCCCGGTCGGCTCCCGCCTCCAGGAAAAGGCCGCTACGCGGAAAGACGTCGTCCCCGCGCTGTGCGGGAACGACCTTCCCCCTAGTGCGAACCCACGTGGCGCACTCCCTCATTCAGGCACGCCGTGCTGCGCGGCCATCCGCGGCCTGACCCCGAGGGTGTCGCAGGCGGGCTTTCGGTCGACGTTCAGCGCTTCGAGGCACGACCGGAAGCTTTGGACCGTGCCCGTCTGGCGCCTGACAGACACGGGTTTCATCATTCCGAGGCGATATCCCAGCACTGGCGAAAGTCAGGCGGGATGGCACGGCGCGCCGCCGCGTCGCGCCCCAGGCGATGCCTGAGCTCATCGCGATAACGGTAGTGGGCGTAGAGCAGGTCGGTGACGCGGCGCATGCGGCGGCGCTCTTCGGGGAAGGTGTAGTTGTGTGTGTCGAAGAGCAACCGTAGCAGCGTCGGCCGCGGCGGGAGGCTGTACGAATGTCCGTCCGGCTCGTCGAGATGGATGTTGAGCAGGTTCACGAGCTCGCCGTCCATGCAGGCGACGAGCAGACCCGGATCGTAAAACGAGCCGCCCCCGTCGCGGTAGGCTTGCTCCTCCAGCACCGTCGGCAGGATGTAGGTATTCATGCTCCATCCGGCGATTATGGCCCGCACCACGGGCGCCTTGCGAACCGGCAACTCGAGGCCATCCAGACGCAGCCGACGTCCCGCCTGCGTCATGCCGAGGAAATCGGTAAAACCGTCGAGGCGCGCCGCGGCCACGGTGAGCGGCAAGCCGATATCGTCGAAGGTAATCTGGGCCGCGTTGCGAGCTCTCGTGTACGCAGCGAGCCGCTCGACAAGGAATGCCTCGAGCGGCGCGAGGCTGGCCCATCCTTTCCAGAACTCGCGCGGGTTGCTGTTGATGCGCGCCACCTTGCGCGGGGTAATCGTGGCCAAGAAGCTCTCCAAGTCACCGAGGGCGTCACGGGCTGCGGGAGTGTAGAGATCGGGGTAGCGCTGGGCTGCCACCTGCACGGCATGAAAGAAACCGTTGAGCACGCCGGCGGACACACCGTAGATTTGGCGGATCTCTCCGCCTTCCCGCGCGAAACCGGCCTCCACCAGCCGCGTTGTGACCAGGCCCGCCAGTATCCCCGAAAAGCCACCCGCGCCGTAGATTACATTTGCCGGACGGTCGAATGGAAACGTGTCGAGTTGCCCATTCAGTAGGTCTCGGAATCGCGCCATCAGGCTTTCCTTCTCAGCCACCGATTGGCGCATGTTGGTGAAGGCCTCCGTGCTGCCGACATAGGGCAGGTCCACATGATGAACAACCACGGGGGGCCTTGCAGCTTTCGCCTTTGGCGCGGGCCTGCCTTTCGCACGAGTGGCGCCCATCGCCTGCAACGCACGCTGCCGCGCGACGAGGTCCGTGTAATAGCGGGCCAACAGCGTTTGATTGTGTTCGTGATGGCGGTGCATGATGAAGGAAGAGGTAATCCAGTTGAGTTTCCAAACCGGCAGCGGGGTGTGCGGCACGCGGCACAGGATCGCACGAGGGGAGGCGGCCTCCAGATCGGTGATGATGGCCCGCGCATCGGCCACCGCGGGGCGGCAATCGCGAAACCACTCACCCTGGACAGTCGCAGGCTCGGTCGACAGGCACGTGCTCAGAGACGCAATCAGGGCATCCACCACCGGCGCATCGCGCGGAGGGCCGACCTTGGTCCAACCATACTCGAACTGCAGGCTCTCATCGGACGGTCCAAACAGAGTGAAGGTGGCATCCCGGTCGGCCGCACACAAGTACATCCGCATTGGCAATTCGCCCACGCGCAGCCCGCCGCTTCCGCCGCAGGCGGCCAACCAGCGCGTCACCCATCCTCGCAAGGGATTG
>JBGOXY010000226.1:0-3948 GCA_041479415.1 Anaerolineae bacterium | reverse complement strand
CCTGTTGAAACGGTCCCGGGAGACCGCCTCGCAAGTCGGTCTCTCGCTCACCGAACGCCATTTGAATGTGGCCGGCGCATTTCGCGCCCAGGAGGCGAGCCGCCAGAGGATTCTGCTGCTGGATGATGTGTGTACGACGGGGGCGACGCTGGAGGCCGGCGCATGCGCGCTGCACGAAGCCGGCGCCCGGGCGGTGTTCGCGATCACGGTCGCCCGAGCCGCATCGCCCTCCGCGCCGTGACCGGGCTGCGCGTTGCCGACCGGCCAAGCGCTGCCGGCCATCGCCCACAACCGGAGGTGAGCATGACGCTGCAGGTTGAAATCCAAGGCCACGACATGGAGGTGACGGCAAGCCTCGACGAATACGTGCGCAAGAAGGTGGCGCGGCTCGAGCGCTACCTGGACGCACTGGATGAAGCGCGGGTGGAGCTGCTCTATGAGAAGAGTGCGCGCAGTGCGGCCGACCGCCAGGTGGCGCAAATCACCGTGCGCGGGCCCAACGTTCTGCTGCGCGCGGAAGAACGCTCGGACGACATGTTTGCCGCAGTGGATGCGGCGCTCGACAAATTGCAGCGACGCCTGGAACGGTACAAGGGCAAACGCCACCGCGGACGCGGTGACGGCACCAGTGCCGCGCGCGTCGCCGAGCCTGAACGGGCCTAGCGAGGTGCCCCGAGCGGAACGCGTATTGCGCGCCGCAAAGCTTTCGAGCTCGTGCCCATGTTGGAGGAAGACGCCATCGAGCAGATGGAATTGCTTGGGCACGACAGCTTCTTTGTCTTCCTCAACCTGCACACCAACCAGGTCAATGTCCTATATCGGCGCCGCGATGGGACTTTCGGGTTGATCGAGACAAGTTCCCGCTAGCTGCCCGCGGATAAACCATCTCCCGCCTCCCTGAAAACCTCACCCCTCCCGCGGCATGACGATTCGCGCTGACACCCCGGGTCGCCGGGGGAGGGGTGAGGGGTGGGGGTCTGAAGGCGATGGTCCTTTTTCAGCAACCCGCAAGTGTGTATCAGCAAGACCCAAAGGAGCCCGCCGGCATTTCGCCGGCGGGCTCTTTTCTTGTCTGGAGAAGACTCGACTTTTCGTTAGCCGCTCGTTCGCGCTCACGAGCCGAGGTTGAGCCCCCAGCGTTCGCGCACCAGGCGCTCGGCCGGGGCGAACAGCAGCCGGTCGACGATGAGCCCTAATACAACGATGACCAGCATGACCGCCATGACCCGGCCCATATCGTTGAGTTCGCGGCCGAGGGTGAGCAGCTGGCCCAACCCCAGGCTGACATACAGGAGCTCACCGGCCATGAGTGAGCGCCAGGCAAACGACCAACCCAGTTTCATTCCGGTGATGAGGGCGGGCAGGGCGGCAGGCAGGATCACCCGCCAGTAGAGCGGCCAGCCCTCGGCGCCCATGGTGCGCGCCGCCCGCAGGTAGAGAGGCGGAGTGTTGCGCACGCCGTCGACCGCCGAAAGGCAGATCGAGAGCACGGCGCCCATCACCACCACGAACAGGATGGCCCTCTCCGACAGCCCGAACCACAGAATAGCCAGCGGCAGCCAGCATATGCTCGGCAGCGCCTGCAATCCGAGGATGACCGTCCCCAGCGTTTCTTGGAGCAGGCGCACCCGCCCGATGAGCAAGCCGAGGGGCACGCCCACGACCAGGGAGATGGCGTAGCCGATGAGGATGCGGCGCAGGCTGACCAGGATGGCAAGCGGGAAGCTGCCGTCGGCGAACCCCAAACCCAGCGAGCTGGCTACACTCCAGCTGGAGGGGAAGAGATACGGCGGCCACAAATGAAGGCTGTAGAGCGCCTGCCAACCGAGGAGCAAGGCGAGGAAGAAGAGCAGCCTAGCGCGCCAGCCGGTCATAGCCCGCCTCCTCCTCAGCCCGCAGGACTTCCTCGCGCAGGTCGGCCAGGACTTCCTGGGCGGCATCCACCAGCGCGTAATCTTCAATGTGCCGCGGGCGGGGAATGCGCACGGGGTACTCGTGTTTGATCTGGCCCGGGCGCGCCGACATGAGCAACACCCGCGTGCCCAGCACCAGTGCCTCGCGGACGTTGTGAGTCACAAAGAGGATGGTAGTCCCCGTTTGGGCCCAGATGCTTTGCAGTTCGGCGTGCAGGGTGTCGCGCGATTGCGCATCGAGCGCCGCAAAAGGCTCGTCCATGAGCAGCACCTGCGGGTTGAGGGCCAGAGCCCGCGCCAGGGCCACGCGCTGCTTCATCCCACCGGAGATCTCGTGGATGTAGACCCGCTCGAAGCCGCGCATGCCCACCAACTGCAGGTACTCCTCCACGCGGCGTGCGCGTTCGCGCGGTGAAAGGGAAAGCAGACGCAGACCAAACTCCACGTTGCTGCGAACGGTCAGCCAGGGGAAGAGCGCGGCTTCCTGGAAGATAACCACCCGCTCGCGCCCCGGGGCGAGCACGGGTGCGCCGTCCATGCGCACCTCGCCCTGCGTCGGGCGCTCGAGCCCGGCGATGACGTTGAGCAGGGTGGTTTTGCCGCAGCCCGAGGGACCGAGCACGCACACGAACTCGCCCGCCTCAACGTTGAAGGTGACCCCGCCCAGGGCCTGTGTGGTCCGGCGGGGCGTGGCGAACACTTTGCGAATCCCGACCACTTCGAGCTTGGGGTTCACGGGGTATCCTGCGCCTCGACCGCGGGTAGTCCCCGCTCCACCAGCACTTCGTTGAGCAAGGCAAGATCGGCCAACCCCGCGAGGAGAGGTGGTTCGGTGAGGTAGCCCACCGCGTAAGCGTGCTCGGCGGAGCCGAGAATGGTCGAGTACAGCGGGTCATACGTCGGCTCAAGCCTCGACCAGGCCTGGCTCAACACCTCCGGCGGTAGAGCCTTCCCGGTCAGGCGTTCGATCTCCCGGTTGACGATGGCGGTGGCCTCGGACGGATGCTCGCGCTCCCACAGCGTGATGGCCACGTGGGCTGAGAGCCACGCGCGCACCGCCTCGGGGTGTGCCTCGAGGAAGGGCGTTGAGACAATGACCACTGCGGTGGAGAACTGACCGCCCGGCCATAGTTCACGCTCGTCGATGAGCAAGACGCCGCCACCCTCGACGATCAGGCGGCTGGTCCAAGGCTCGGGCACCCAGGCCCCGTCGATCTGGCCGAGGCGCATGAGGTCCAGGATCTGCGGATTCTCCACAGGCAGGACCTCAACCGTCCCGCCCTTTTCGGCCGACTTCAAGCCATGCTCGATCAGGTAAGCGCGTAAGGCAATATCCTGGGTGTTACCGAGTTGGGGAGTGGCGATCTTGGCGCCCTTGAACTGGGAGGCCGCCAGGCGGCTTCCGGCTCGCGCGACCAGGCCCGCGCCACCGCTGGTGGCGCCGGCGATCACACGCAGGGCTTCGCCCTGGCTGCGCACAAAGCCGTTGATCGCGGGGTTGGGTCCGATGTAGGCCAGGTCAATCTGCCCGGCAAACAAGGCTTCGATCACCGACGGGCCGGCGTTGAATTGGGTGGGCACGAGGGTGTAACCTGCGCCGAGTGCTGTGGCGAAATCCCCGCGCGCCAAGCCGATGAGAGCCTGGCTGTGGGTGATGTTGGGGAAGTAGGCAACGCGAACTTCGACCGGCGAAGGGGTGGCATTCGGCCCAGGGGAGGCCTGGCAACCGGAAAGAAGCGCCAAGGCGAGGCCAAGTGCCGCGGCTCTCGCCAGCCCGCTGCAGATTAGATTCGTGCGTCGGGTCATGAGGTGCCGTCCTCACGCGAATTGTCGCTGCCTGGGCACGTGCTCGAACAGGATTATACCCGCGGGCACGGGGCGGGTGTTGCCACGCACGCTTGCAGCATGGGTTTGCTACCGACCGGGTACATAGGGCGCTGTGCAAAATCTCGGCAACTCCGGGAAAAGGGGACTTCGCAAGGGTATAATCCGCACCATGGACGCGAAGCGAGCCGCCGCGCGCATTGTGCAATTG
>JBGOXY010000225.1:0-3965 GCA_041479415.1 Anaerolineae bacterium | reverse complement strand
TCCCGAGCATCCTGCCATTCCTTACCGAGAAGCTCGATCCGCAGCGCTACCGCGAGAGCCTCGACAGCCTGATTTCGGTGACGCGGCCGGCGGCGCTGATTGCCGAACCGGACCTGGCAGACATGCTGCGCACTCAACTGGCGCATGCCAGCGAAGTCAAGGCAATGCTGGCAAGCGGCGCGCCGGGAGTGGACCTACCGCCCGTCGACACAGCCACGCTGGAGGGTTTGAGGGCAGCGCCGGATTCGCTCGCCCTCCTGCAGCATTCCTCCGGCACGACCGGGTTGCAGAAAGGTGTCGCACTATCCCACCGAGCGATCCTTCGGCAATTGGCGGGCTACACTCCCGCGCTCGGCCTCACCCCGAGCGACATCATCGTCAGTTGGCTGCCGCTCTATCACGACATGGGACTGATCGCCGGATTCCTGATGCCCGTGCTCACCGGGGCCAAGCTTGTTCTGCTCTCGCCCTTCGAGTGGGCCCGCGCACCGTGGACCATGCTGCGGGCGGTGAGCGAGCACGGCGGAACGCTGGCCTGGCTGCCCAACTTCGCCTACAACTTCTGCGCCACGCGCATCCCCGACCGGGAACTGAACGGGCTCGACCTCTCCTCGTGGCGCGCCGTCATCAATTGCAGCGAACCCATGGTGGCCGAGAGCCACCGCCTGTTCAGCTCCCGCCTGCGCCCGTTCGGATTGAGCGAGACCGCGCTGGCGACGTGCTACGCCATGGCTGAGAATGTGTTTGCCGTGACGCAAGGCGGAATCGACCGCCCCGTGCGGCTGGACCGCGTGGACCGCGAGATGCTCGTGAAGCAAGGGCGCGCCGTGCCGGCGGGAGGCGCCGATCGGCGCACGACGGAGGTTGTTTCCGCGGGAGAGCCCCTGGCCAATTGCGAAGTGCGCGTGCTCTCACCCGATGGCACCCCTCTCCCGCAACGCCAGATTGGCGAGTTGGTGCTGCGCAGCGACTGCATGTTGACCGGGTACTTCAACCGCCCGGATGCCACGGCCTCGGCCTTGCGCGAGGGCTGGTACCTCACAGGCGATCTGGGTTACCTGGCCGAGGGTGAGGTATTCATCACCGGCCGTAAGAAGGATCTGATGATCGTCGGCGGCAAGAACATTTACCCGCAAGATATCGAGTACCTGATCAACCAGGTCGCGGGTGTCCACCCCGGGCGGGTGGTCGTCTTCGGGCTGTTCAATGAATCCATGGGGACCGAAGAGCCTGCGGCCGTTGTGGAGGTTGATCCGGCGGTGAGGCTGGAGGCAAACCGACTTGGGCTTGCGATCCGCGAGGCCGTGGCCACGGGCTCGGAGGTTACGCTCGGTCCGCTGAAGTTGGTGGACGAGCGCTGGTTAGTCAAAACCAGCAGCGGCAAGATCGCCCGCGGGGCCAATCGCGAAAAACTCTTGGCCGAACTGGGGCGAGAGGCGTAGCGCGTTTGCCAAGCGTGTCCCCCCTTCTCCCTTCGGACTCCGCGCCACAAAGGCGAGGGGACTGAACAGGTTGGGTCACTGCGGGGGGTGGACCGTCGGCGATTAGGCGACGCGCCCTCCTGGCAGCGGCGGGCCGCCGGCGTAGACCTCGGTCACGGCCAATCGTCCTGTGGAACCGCTGGAGCTCCACCGGCCTTTGGCTTGATAGGAGACCGCCTCAAAGGTGAGGATATTGGCGCTGACCCATGCTCCGGCCGGGGGGGCCGGCATGCGGCTGGGCATCCAGCCGCCCAAGTCGTGCTCCCCGTACGGTTGCAGCGAAAGGCACGGCCTTACAAGCGGGTAGCCATCGTTTCCGGTCCACGCCAGCACCTTGACCGCCACCATGCGGGCAAACTCAGCCTGTACAGGCAACGGTACACGAACGGATACCTCATCGCCGCTGCTTCGCCCGCGCCGGGCGAAGCTTACGATCCGGGCCAGCACGTATTCGGCCAACACCTGCAATTTGCTGATACGGAATTCGCCTTCGACCGAGCGAACACGCAGGAGCCCGGCGTTACGGATTCCGGTGTAGGCGTTGTACCGCAGAAGGGACGAGTTCATCTGCCGCTCGACCAGCGGGCCGGTGGTCTGGAACTCCACGAAATCGGCCTTCAGCCGCCACCCTCGGAGCGCCGGCGTAATCACCAACACGCCCACGCGTGGATCGGCCTGAAGGTTGCGGATGCTTTTGCGCAGGAGGAAATTGCCGAAGAACAACAAGTCGGGGTCGTCATCCGCGGGCAGGATACTGACGACCGGCACGACGTTAGGCGTTCCCTGAGCATCCCGGGTGGCAAGGAACTTGGGGGTCATCTCGCCGCGCAAGGCGTCCAGCAGGCCCGGCGTATTCTCGACAATAGTCATCTCGCGTCCTCCATCGATTGCTGCTCAGCCACGAGTTGCGCCCGACCAATGCACCACGCCAACGTGCTCGGCGGCGATCGAAGCGATTCGTTCCATGTCCTGCCGCTCGTAGAGTGGCGTGCTCTCGAGCGCATAAGGCTGTTCGAGTCGATGGTACTTGGGCCGGCCGAGGTTGGTGTACGCCAGCAAGTCCCAGCGCTCGACCATCGGCAGCTCGGCCGCGATGAAGCCGGCTAGACCTTGCAGGTTGGTTTCATCATCCGTCCATCCAGGAATGATCGGGGTGCGCACCCACAACCGGATGCGCCGCTCGGCAAGCCGGCGCGCATTGTCGAGAACTCCTTCGTTGGAGAGGCCGGTAGCGGCGCGGTGCTTCTCCGGGTCCATGATCTTAAGATCGAGTAGCACCATATCCACCCACGGCAGCACCTGCTCCAGCCATTCGCCGGGGACCGCCGCACACGTGTCGAGCGCAATATGCAGGCCCGCCTCGCGGCAGTGCGGGAGCAGTTCGAGCAGAAACCCGTGCTGCAGAAGCGGCTCGCCTCCGCTCAACGTGATACCGCCCGAGGAGGCCGAAAAGAAAGCTGCATCGCGAGCCAGTTCCGCGGCGAGCGCGGCTGCCTCCCAATCGCGGCCGATCCATTCGAGCGCTCCACTCGGGCAGGCGGCGGGGCACTCGCCGCACCGGGTGCAGCGAAGGCGATCGATGCGCATCCCGCCCGGCGTGAGTTCGAGAGCACCCGCTGGGCACGCCTGCACGCACCGTCGCGCCGCGATGCAGCGCACGTCGTACCACATCAAGTCCGCTGCGAGGCTCAGGCCCTCCGGGTTGTGACACCAGGGGCAGCGCAACGGGCAGCCCTTGAAGAAAGCGGTCGTGCGGATCCCCGGCCCGTCGTCCGTCGAGAAGCGCTGTAGACTGAAGAGCCGGCCGGTGGTCATCCCTTAACGGACCGGCATGTGCGCTTCGCGGTTGAACCCGGTCCAGGCGCGCTCGTAGAGCCACCCTGCATGGGTGCGACGCGGCATGGCCTCCACCCGCTCCAGCCACGCCAGCTCCGCGCGGGCAGCCTTGGCGAAGCACGCCTGCCCGAACTCCGCATGCACGCGCGAGGACTCTCGCCGCCGGGCGAGCGCCTCGTCAACGAAGCCCTGTTCCAGAGCCTCACGTTCCCCGGCGTAGAGCGGCAGGCGCGTGGCGTAATCGCGCAGCGTGGCGCGATGCAGTGCCTCGTGCCGCCAGAAGAGCGTCGCCTCATCGTACGTCCCGCCGGGGAGGGCCGCCTGCCCGGGAACGTCGGCATCCACCCAGGCCGGCTTGAACAGGCTGGTGCAGAGCGCGGCCGTTCCCGTGACAAAGTGCGTCGCTCCATCGGGCGCCAGGTGCGAGACCATCGATCCTGTGGTGCCCGTTGCGCGGATGGGCCCGAATCCGGGGTGGGCGCACACCTCGAAGTTGCGGATGCCGCGATCCGGCGCGTAAGGCCGGCTACCCTGTGGGCCGTGATCGCGCAAGGCTTGCATCACCGTGTGAACGGTGATTCGTCCGCGCTGCGCGGTCAACGCATCCGTCGTCCGGCACTGGCGGTCGTTGCAGCGGCTGAAGGAGGT
>JBGOXY010000224.1:0-3982 GCA_041479415.1 Anaerolineae bacterium | reverse complement strand
TCCAGTAGACTTTATGATGAGGTGCGAAATGTCGCATATCCCTCGCGCCCGAAGCGCTCGTTCATCTCGACACGCCCGCGCGCAGAGCCTGGTTGAAACGGCCCTGCTTTTGCCCGTTCTCCTGTTGCTGCTCTCCGGGCTGATTGAGTTCGGGTTTCTCCTCAATCGCTACCTGATCCTGCTCGACGCGGTGCGCAATGCGGCGCGCTTTTCCTCCGACAGCCTGTACACAGCCACCTTCCCCGACACGGCGTGCGATGTGGGCACGGTCTCTTTTCCTCATTTCACCGATTTCTTCGGCCAGACCGCATGCCTGGTGATGCGCGAACTGGGCAACGAGCAGCCCGTCGTGCTCCTGGATATGGCCCGCGATGATGTCATCGTGTCAGCCTTCTCGATTGAAGCGGGCGTGGGCGTGACCCGTTTCCCGGCCGCCTTTGGCGAAGCGGGTTTTTCCTACTTCGGCAATGAGGCCTCCGACTTCACCTCGGCGGACATGAATTCGATGCTACAAGCCGGAGCTCCCAGCACGGGGGTGCTGCTGGTCGAGATCTGGTACCACTACGACCAAGTGCTGGCCCTGCCGTGGATCACGGCCTTCCTGCCGAACCCAGTTCTCCTGCACCTGCACACCGTCATGCCCCTGGTGTCGGCCGAGCCCACCTCCACTCCATGAGGCCCTCCATGATGCGGTTTTCGCAACGGTCAAAGAACCGCCAGCCGGGTCAAGCCCTGCTCTTGATCGCCCTGGCCTTCGTTGGGCTGCTGGCCTTCGTTGGCCTGGCAATCGATGGCGGCCAATTCTTTATCGGCATGGGCAATTTGCGCCGGGCGACGGATGCCGCCTCGCTCGCGGCCGCGGCCCAGGTGCGGGAGGGCCGCCTGATCAACAGCCCGGAAGTGATCAATTCCGCGCTGCAGGTCTTGCGCATGAACGGGGTCGAAACGGGCGGCGTGGATGTGCTGGGCTGCCTGCCGCTCGACCTGCCTCACCACGACCCCTCGCTGTGCACTACCCCGCCCCGCAAGTTGGTTCGCGTTCGAGCCTCATCCTCCGTGCCTATGGCCTTTCTGCCGGTGATAGGAATCAACATCATCCCGATCACTGCCGACTCGGTGGCCGAGGCCGCCTCGCTGGACGTGGTTCTGGCCATCGACGTGTCGGAGTCGATGTCCTATGATCGCTCCTGCTCGGACGGCGACGACGACGACGGTGACGGCGTGGTGGATGACTGCAACGGACGCGGCGGGGCGGCGGCTCAAAACGGGGCCTTCCCCGACGATTACATGCGCGACCCGTCCCATTGCAATCCCGGCAACGACTGCCATCCCTTCGCCGAGGTCAAGTTTGCCGCCAGCCACGCCCCCGGCACACTCGGCCCATCGGATCTGGGCGGCTTTGTCCAGCGCATCCTCGACAAAGCGCCGGGCGATGAAGAAGACCGTCTGGCCATTGTCTACTTCTCCAACGGCTTTCAGGGGGCCCCGCTCGGGTCGCACGTGGTCACCCCGCCGGGATGGGCGGTGGGAGATCCGCTCTGGTTCAACAGCCAGGCGGATGCGGCCGCGGCGATCAACAGTCTAATCATCTACAACCCGGATATCTGCCCGGATCCTTTGGGCGCAGCCGAAGGACCGTGCCGCAAGTACGATGCGGCCGGGGACTATGACGGCTTCGAATGCCCAATGTTCCGCGACGCCGCCCAGGATCCACGCTCGTGCACGACGACCAACATCGGCGGCGGTCTGCTCCTGGCCGGGCAGATGTATAACGACCATCCGAAAGAAGAAGCCCTGTGGGTCACCGTGCTGCTCACGGATGGTGCGGCCAACGCCTCCTCCCGCGATATGCCGACCCATCCCTACGGCTACTGCCCGGGCAGCGCCGGTAACCCAGACTGGGTCAATCCCTTCTGCCGCGACAATCGCGTGATCACCCGCCACACCACGGCCAGCGGGCTCTACGACGCGGACGACTACGCCCGCGACATGGCCGACTACGTCAGCTGCACGCCCACCAGCCCGGCCGCCGGCTGCAGCCGGCCGGGGCAGGGCGCGGTGGCCTTCGCCATTGGCCTGGGCGGCCAGGTGCTGTCGACCGACTCGCTGGGCAAAGCCTACGGCGCGAGCCTCTTGCGCTACGTCGCGGCCGTGGGGGATGACTTCGACCCCGGCACCGACCTGTGTGCCAGTGTTGCCGACCCGCGCGCCTGGTGCGGCAACTATTACTTCTCGCCCACCGGGGCTCAGCTCAATCGGATTTTCGAGGATGTCGCCTCGCGCATCTTCACCCGCATCACCCAATAACCGCCATGACACGGCGAACGGCGCCGGGTTGCACCGAGGGGAGCCACCCAGGCATGATGAAACAGACGCACTCCACATCGCACGCCAGTAGTCACTCCGCCCAGCCCCGCAGGCAGGGGGCCCAAGGGCTGGCGGAGTTCGCGCTCGTCCTGCCCGCGCTGCTCATGGCCTTGTTCATGATCATCGAGGTGGCGCGCGCCTTCCAGGCTTGGCTCAGCGTTCAGAACGCGGCGCGTTTCGGAATGCGCTACGCCATCACCGGCGAATTCGATCCCGGTAACTGCGTGGATATCGACTTCCCGGCCGACGGGGCGTGTCTGGGCACCAGCCGCCGCGCCGAAGAGGACGGCGCGCGCCTGCAGTCGATCTATGACTTGACCGAGCACGCCGCCGCCGGTCTTCTGCGCGACCCAACCGCCATCTGGAATGAGCCGGGCTACTTCCACGTCACCGTGTGCTCCTCGCGCCCGGGTAATGTCTACAGCCCCATGCTGCGGCGCGACGGCGGCCCGGGGCATGATGCCGACTGCGCCCCGGCCGATGACCCGGGCAGCCCGGATCTCGGCACGACGCGCGTGCTGGTGGCCGTCACCTATGAGCACCCGATCATCATGCCGATTCTCTCGAGCATCGCCCCCTCGCTCACCTTGCACGCCGATCGCACCGGCATCCTCGAGCAATTCCGCGTGTCACGCATCATCGGCCTGCCGCCGGATATCACCTTGCCCTCGGCCACACCTTCCGACACACCCACCCGCACCAACACGCCGACGCCCAGCGAGACGCCGACCCACACGCCAACACCCACGTCCTCGGAGACGCCAACGCCCTCCGATACACCCACCAAGACGCCCTCGCCGACGCCGAGCCTGACGCCCTCCATCTCGCCCACGCCCACCTCGACCCTGCCGCCGGTGCACGTCGCGATCATCGTCCCGCCGGTATCGGGCACGTATCTGGTCGATATCGACGAAACGCGATTCGAGGCCGAAGCGTGGGATCCGCTGATCGGCACGAGTAACGGCGACGGCATCGACTACGTGCGCATGTGGCTGTATAGCCCAAGCTTTGCGCTGATGACGGTGAACGACCAGTTCTCGGTGCGCTTCTGCCTGTATAACGGCACCGTGACCTGCAACCGCATGAACGGTGGGCAATGGACCGCGCTGGCCAACGGCACCTACACGCTGTACGCCATGGCCTGGGCCACCGACGGGCGCTCCTCGGCCCTGGTCTCCAAGACTTTCCTCATCGCCCGGCCGACACCCACTCCATCGGATACGCCGACGCCCACCAAGACCTACACCCCCTCGCCTGTGCCGACAGCGACTAATACTTCGCTGCCGACCGATACCTTCACGCCAAGCAACACGCCGACCACCACCGCGACTTTCACCCCGAGCCGCACGCCTACAGCCACTTACACGCCCAGTGAGACGCCGACGCCTTCCCTCACGCCGACGCCCTCCAATACCTTTACGCCGACCTTCACCCATACACCCTCGCGGACGCCGAGCCACACACCACCCGCGACCTCGACCTTTACGCCAACACCTACTCCGCCACCCACGGCCACGGAGCAGCAGTGCTTCGACTGTTAGAGCGATGCGAGCCTCAAACCTGTCTCACGCCCGCCGGGCCAGCAATCGCTGGCCCGGTGCTCGCTTTCTTGCAC
>JBGOXY010000223.1:0-4001 GCA_041479415.1 Anaerolineae bacterium | reverse complement strand
TGCGCCAGACGCCGGTTTGCCACCCGCGAGGAGGCCCGCCGGCATATCTTTGAGTTCATTGAGCTTTGGTACAACCGTCAACGTCTTCACTCCAGCCTGGGCTACCTCAGCCCAACCGAGTTTGAGCACCGGCTCAGCTCACCCATGTTTAGTGTCCGCTGAATCGGGGCAAGGTCACAGCCTCGCGGCGGAGAGCGGGTGAGGAATTCAAAGAGACGGGGGATGGGTTAGGGTGGGGGCGAGGGGCAGTTGCCCTTTCTCCGTAGGTTCCTGGGCTCGTGGCTGGCGGCACACGTCGCGGTAGAGGCGCGCGGTGCTTTTGGCCATGCGTTCGAGTGTGAATTCGCGTTCCAGGCGACTGCGTCCGGCGCGGCCCAGCGCCGCGCCACGGTCCGCCGATTGCAGGATTTCGGTCAACGCGCGCGCCAGCGAAGCGGGATCGTCCGGCGGCACGAGTGTCCCGGTTTGACCAGGCTCAACAATTTCGGGGAGAGCGGTGACGCGCGAAGCCACCACTGGCCGCGCAAGCGCCATGGCCTGCAGGACTACCAGGCCGAACCCTTCCGAGCGCGAGGGAACGGCCAGCACGTCTACATCTGCCATGAAGCTGGCGATATCCCCGCGCCACCCGAGGAAGTGGGCTCTCGCGAGACCCAGCGAGCCGGCCGTTGCGCGCATCTCTCCCATCAAACGCCCGTCACCGGCCAGCGCAAGGTGCGCGCGAGGAATGACCCTCACCACCTCGGCGAAGGCGCGCAGCAACACATCCACTCCCTTCTCCGTCACCATGCGCCCGACAAACCCGATCAGCGGCTCGTCGCTGAGGCCCAATTTCGCGCGCAGGCTGCCGCGGCTCGCCGTGCCGGCGAAGGCCCTGCCTGCCAACCCGTAGTGAATTACTTCGATCTTTTCAGAAGGCACGCCTTCGAGCGCCATAATCGACCGGGCAACGGCATGCGAGATGGCGATGATTCTCTCGGCGCGCTGTAACGAGGGCGCAAACACCGGGCGCAGCAGTCGCGAACGGCGGAAGCGGTCGTCGGAGTGGCGTGTGATCAGGAAATGCATACGCGGGAAGGCGCGCACCGCTTGCACACCATACACCTCGCCGTGCGGCAGGTGCGCATGCAAGAGGTCGAACGGCGCACCCCCCGGCCCGCGCTGCCCCAACTCACTTATCGCCCGCCGCAACCGCCGCACGACAAACGGATCGATGTGGGCAGCGATTGGCACGCGCGCGGTTGGCACGCCGGCGGCTTCTGCCCGTGCGGCGAACTCGCCTTGCGGGAGGCGGGGATCCTCCATGATGAGAAGCGCGCTGGTCACATCGAATTCGCGCAGCGCCGGCAGGAGAGCCAGCAAATGGGTTTCGGCGCCGGCGATACCGGTTGCCTTGAGAAGGTGCAGGGCGCGAATTGGCGTCATGCCCGGCTACACAACCGCGCCACAGTCACTACGGGCAACATCCAATGCGAGGCATCTCACCGGCCCGGCGTTGCGCGTGCATTCCCTGGTCTTCATGTTCTTGACCGGACGAATTCTATGATTCTGGCGGCCCGTGCTTCCCAGGAATTGCCCCTCACTCCTGCAAGTGCCCGAGCTGCCAATGCACTACCAAGAGTGGGATCGTTGAGAATCTGAAGGATGCCCCCTGCCAAGGCCTCCGGACCGGTCGGTGCCACGAGCACAGCCGTTAGTCCGTTCGTCAAGATCTCAGCAAGCGCGGGAATGTCGCTCGCCACAATGGGGACTCCTGCCGCCATGTACTCGAACGCCTTCATGGGTGATGCATACTTGGCAAAAAACTCAACAGAACCCGGGGACGGAATAGTGCAGACATCACATGCCTTCATCCACAGCGGAACCTCGTCACGTGGCCGAAAGTCCTCGAACCGCATCAACTCGGGGGCTACACCGTTGGCAGCGCCGATCTCGAGATAGCTGCTGACTCGGTCCAGCGGCCCGCCGACGCAAAGAAGAATCGGAGGCGGGTCGATGCTGTGCACAAGGACACCCATCGACCGAATCAGCTCGGGGATTCCCTTCTCCATCTCGTATGTACGGAACTTGCCGATGTACCCCACGATCTTGCGGTCAAGGGGCAAACCAAGTCGCTGGCGGCACTCGGCACGAGTTATCCCAACATGGAATCGATCCAAGTCAACCGCGTTTGGGGCGATTATCATACGTCCTATGTCCACACCGGACGCAGCCAAGTAGTCCTTGATGCCTCTCGTGGTCACCACGATCGCCGAAGCTCGGTTTAGCCGCCGAAGAAGAAATCGGAAGGACCTCATCGGGACGCCGTGGCATTCGTACACCACCTGCCACGATCGAGGAGCCTTCCCACGGAGAAGCATGACGGCCACCAACAGGTCCTGTGTCCACATGATGGCCGGGATTGAATCGGCAGCCTTTTGGACTTGCGTGTCAATTCCGAGGGCAAAGGCGATTATCTTGGCCACGGCCCACAGCCCGGAGGTTTCCGTCCAGAACGGGTCCAGCCATCGGGCAACCGGAACGGGCACGTAACCAAAAACCCTTCGAACCTGGTAGTAGGCGTGAAGATCGGGGGACTCCGAAGCCATCATGGCGCGAGCTTGCTTCGGCGCAAGTGCCGGTGAGATTAACTGCACCGAAGCTCCAGCTCCCGCCAGCGTTTCGCACTCCTTCAGAATCTGGTACCCGTATGCCTTTTCGGTTGGCAGTCGGGCACTGGTCAGGAAGATGATGTGCATCGGATGAGCCATGTTAGGAGTCCTGCGTCTAGCGCGTGAGAGTGTGCCTCATGTCCTTTATGACCGCGTGCAATAGAGCATGCCCTTGCGCGGCGAATGCTCACCGACATCGATAAGCCGGTGGCCGGCCTCATCGATGAAAGAGACCGCAAATCCCAGAGCACGCAACGCCCCGATCAACTCGCTGTCGCTATGGCCGGCTTCGGCCTGCGCCCCGGGGTTGGCCTCGGCCAAGACAACGGCTCGCGGCACACGGCGTAGAAGTGCGGTCATGCCGCGCAAGGCCTCGATCTCGGCACCCTCCACATCGAGCTTCACGACGATCGGCGTGGACGCAATGTCGCGCGTCACGGTATCGAGAGATACGGTGCGTGAATGGATGGCCTTGGCCTTTCCCACAGCGGGCCGTACGGCGAGCGAGCTGCCGATTGTCCCACGGCTCACGAAAAACGCTCGCTCGCCTTCCGTCTCCCAGATCGCCGCACAATACGTGCGGGCATTTCTACATCCATTGCGGCGTAGATTGATTTTGAGAGCGCGGAAGTTGTACGGATCGGCCTCGATGGAAATCAGGGTTCCCGCGCCAGCCATGCGAAGACACCCCGTCACGCTGAATAGACCGATGTGCGCTCCGCCGTCCACCACCAGGGCCCCTGGCTCGATCGCCGCGCGGAAGAGTTCGAGCGTGTACGGTTCATAGGTGCCGCTTGCGATATGTTCAAGGAAGCCGCGATGGCGGGCAAATCCCCACAGCTTGGCAGGGCCGATGTTGGCCGAGAGTAGAGGCCGACCGAGGCGGGTCGAAATCGCATCGACGGTATCAACCATCGCTCGCAGGATAAACCCTAGGCGCGCGGATCGCATAGATCGCGCCACCCGGCCGAGCACACCCAACCCTTTCAATGTCATCCGTGAATCCGCAGTTTCCCTTTGGAGGCTGGTGCCTCGCACTGCCGCCCATGATCAGGACGGCATGGATCGGGGCTTAACCTGCAATCCTTGACAGCAGGTTCCCGTACTCCGTTGCCACATGCTCCCAACTGCGCCCCGCGGCGAAGGCCCGCCCGCGTTCGCCCAAGGCCACGCGCAATGGATCTTCCCGGCACAGTCGTTTGATCCACAGAGCAAATTCCTCCCAATCGTCGGCGCGGATGCCCGCTTTGGCCCCCAGCACCTCGTCCATCTCGCTCACCCGAGTGCCCACCACCGGCACGCCGCAGGCCATGTACTCGAGCAGTTTGATCGAGGCATAGCCGCCGGCAT
>JBGOXY010000222.1:0-4004 GCA_041479415.1 Anaerolineae bacterium | reverse complement strand
GGCCGTGATGAAACTGATGATGGCATCGGCCACGAACAGTATGAGATAGGAGCGGGTGGCCAGAAACCCGCCAATGGCGGGACCAATGGCCACGGCGAGGTTGAAGGCCACACGGATGATTCCATAGCCCTGGGCACGTTTCATCTCCGGCAGGAGGTCTGCGACCATCGCCTGCCGTGCGGGCCCGCCCGAGTCGGTGAAGATGCCGGTGAGCAGCGCCAGCAGATAGAAGGCCTCGATCGAGCCGACGAATCCCATGATCAAGCTGCTGATGGAGGTGGCCAGCAGGCTGAAAATGAGCATCCCCTTGCGCCCGAGGCGGTCGGTCAGCGCCCCACCCAGGGCCGAGCCGACAAGACTCGAGATGGAGAACATCGCAAACAGGATGCCCACCTCGGTCATGCCGACGTTGAAGCGGCGGGTGATATACAGGGAGAAGAAGGGGAACAGCAGCGCACCGCCCAGGTGGTCAATGAACGTGGCAATGACCAGCGTCCAGAACGGACGCGGGTACTCGCTTATCATGCCAGCCAGGCGCTGATACTGCCCGCGAATGTAAAGCCGTGGACCGCTCATGATACCGACTGAACCTCAGATACTCATGTGTCGACCCCGTGCCGCGACCTCCCCGCAGAGTCCTGTCGGGGTACCGCTGTGCCTGCGGCAATCCGCGCGAGCGGACCACTGCCGGGCCGGGGCGGAGAACATCGTATCATCTGCTGCCCGGCCGGCCCCCTCATGAAATTGGATGAGACGCCCAAATATCCCCCTCGGAGTCTGCGAGAGGGGAGAATCTAACCGTCCAAGGAGGGCAGGGGACTCCCACGGACTCACCGGTCGCAACCTCCTTGACACCGTCGGGAGGGCGGCAGGCGGGCGCGCACGGGCCGCAAGATGGCGGGGTGACGCGACAACTAGGATCAGAGCAGCGGCAAAGCCTTGAGGGCTTCTGGGATCCAGAAGCTGCCCACGCCGTAGATCGAGAGCGCGAGCGAGAAGAGGAAGACTCCGACGCCCAGGGCGATCAGCACACGGTCGCGCGCGTGGTAGTGCAATTCCTCGAGCCAGGTGCGCGGCTGGACGCCGAAAGCACGGAGATCCATCGCATCGATGATGTCCTCGCTGCCGGCGATGGCCTGAATGGTGACGGGCACGATCAGCGGCGCCAGTTTCCGCACTTGGGCTAGCAACCCGCCGCGCAGTTTCTCAATTTCGTATCCGCGCGCGCGTTGGGCATCCATGGTGATCTGAAAGTCGCGCGCGTAGGTCGGGACGAAGCGCATGGTGAGATCCATGGCATAAGCGATCTTATCCGGCAGCCCCAGCCCGCGGAAGGTGACGCCGTACTGGGATGGGTTGAAGGAATAGGGAATGAGAATGGTCATACTGGCCAGACTAAACACGCGCACCAGCATGCTCAGCGCGTAGAAGGTTCGTTCCACCGTGATGTGCAACACCGGCCGCCAGCCGAAGAGCGTGAAGGAGGCCTGCACATTGCGAATGACGTGCTCCTCGGTGTAGAACTCCATCCCGCCCCGGCCGGTGAGGAAGGTGAAGAGCGAGAAGTAGATGATGAATCCGCCGATGAAGAGCCACGCCCGGCGCGTTTCGCGCCAGGCGAGTCCTGAACTGATGACAATCCCCAGCGAGAGGCCAAACAAGATGGCCAGGATGCGAACATCCCAGAAGGAGATGGTCACGCCCATGAAGCACAGGTAGAAGATGATCCACGCGCGAGGGTCGAAGCTCTGCACGAGCGATCGGCGCTTGCGGTAACGCCACGTGACCAGCATGAAGCATGCCTGCCTGCCATAGCCCCGGGGGCGAACACGCCCCCGGGGCTATGGACTGAGATGCGAACCTAGCGGCCGGTCTGCCGCTGAAGCCCCTTGTACGCAATGACCAGGATCGGGACCAGGATCGCGGCGAAGATCAGGTTCGGGCCGGCCGAGGGCAGGAACTCGCCCACGATGGCGACCGGCGGCGGATAGCCGTTGATCCAGATGTCGGAGATGGCGGCAAATCCGAGGCCGATCAGGTTGCCCAGCATGCCCCAGGTGACGGCGGCCGCCACATCGATGTTCTTGCCGAAGGCGAAGCGCACGATCAAGACCAGGACGAACCCGACCACGATCGAGAGCCCGACCAGCAGCGAGGCCGGCTGATCACCGAAGATGTTGTTGGCCGGATCGTAGAAAAGCGTGTTCGGAACCTGGCGGAACAGGAAGAAGAACAGCGTGCCAATCGCGGCCAGGATCGCGCCGACGATCAGCACCGTATCGAGGCTCTTCTTCTTATCGGCGAAGAGCATGGGGATGCCGGCGATCAGGCCGATCAGCCCGTTGCCCACGCTCCACTGCGGGTACAGGCCGAAGCCGGTCAGTGCGTCGCCCACCATGTTGCCCACCGCACCCGTGAAGAATCCAACCACCGGGCCGAAGGCGTATCCGAAGAACATCGGGATGCTGATGGCCGGACGCAGAGCCACCTGGCTGACCGAGGGCACGACGAACACTGTGCCGTTGAAGAGGTAGGAGAACACCGCGTACAGCGCAGCGCCGATGGCCATGTAGACCACCTCGCGCGTGCCCACCGCCCACGCCTTGTTTTCCTTGGTGAATGCGTAAACAAGGAAAGCGGCCACCAAACCGATGCCGACGAAGGCGAAGCGCAACAGCGGCCGTTCGCCGGTCTGGAGACGCTCCACACCGAGCATGTTGCCACCGACGTACACCAATCCGAGGAAAAACGCGAAGACGATGATGAGTGTGAGAATAACCCCGAGCATCTTGCGATCCATGGTGACTTCTCCTTTGGTCCGAGTCAAACGTGGGCCAGCATTTCGGCCCGCACGAATCTGCCTGTCCGCGGCAGACGCTCCAAGTTTGCGTGCAGCAACGAAGTCGGAACCAGACGACAGCGGGTGAGCAGCCCGGTATCGGCCAGGACGTCCTCCGGCGGACCGTCGGCCACGATCCGGCCCTGGCTCACCAGCAAGACGCGGCTGGCGTAGACGACGGCCAGATCCACGTCGTGGGTGATGAACAACACGGCTTCAAAGCCGGGCATGGCCAGGATTGAATCCATAAAGCTCATGTAATTGCGGAAATCCTGCCCGGCCGTCGGTTCATCCATCACCAGGATGCGTGAGCGCATGGCCAGGATGGCGGCGATGCTGACGCGCTTCTGTTGGCCGAACGAGAGCGCCAGCGGCGGATCGGCCTCCAGGCCTGTCAGGTTAACGATCTTCAGCGCCTCCTGCACCTCCTCCTGAATGAGATCGGGCGGGTGGCCCAAGTTGGTGGGCCCAAAAGCCAATTCCTCGCGCACGGTCGGCGCGAAGAGCATATGGCTCGGGCTTTGGAAGACGTAGCCCAGCGTCGATGCCACCTGGGCCACGCTCAACTCGTGCGTATCGCGTCCTTGCACCAAGACGCGTCCGGCCGTGGGCTTGAGCAGCCCAATGGCGTGCTTGACGAGGGTCGTCTTGCCGGCACCGTTCGGCCCCAGCACGGCAATGACCTCGCCTGGGCGGATCTCCAAGTTGATGTCGTGAAGGACCGAGTCGGCGGCGTCATAGCCGAAGCGCACGCCTTCAAACTGGACAAGCGGCGGGCGGACCTGCCCGGATGAGCGCCGGATGGCCGGCGGGGCGACGTGCGGCTGCGGCTCGTGCGCCGCGCGGGCGATGACCATCTCGGCCGGCAGCTTGACCTCGCGATAGTCGACTGCGCGCTCGAGGCCTGCCGCGGGCCCCTGATAACGCATGCGGCCCTCGGCCATGAACATCACTTCGTCTGGGTGAATATGCAAGACGTCTTCGACTCGGTGCTCGATCATCAGGACCGACATGCCCTCGTCGATCAGGCGACGTACCAGCGCCAGTGCCTCTTGGGCGCTGGCCGGGTCGAGGCTGGCGAGGGGTTCATCCAAGATGAGCAGGCTGGGTCGCATGGCCAACACGCCGGCCAGCGCCACCTTCTGCTTCTCGCCGCCGGAGAGGT
>JBGOXY010000221.1:0-4006 GCA_041479415.1 Anaerolineae bacterium | reverse complement strand
TTGGCGGCGTGCGCATCGGGAGCATCCAACGCGGACAGCGGGTCGAAGGCCAGGCGGTGACGCAGCCGCTGGGCGGCGCCACGCGCGGCATGCTGCGCGTCGATCCGGCGATCGGGGTTGTCGAAGCCGGAGCGCTGGAAGCCGGTTCAAAGAATCTGGTCGAAGGCAACATCGCCCTCCCGCGCGGGGCCGATCTCACCAAGGCGGCCTCGGTTGAGGGCGATACCGCCAGCCTTACCCTGCGCATGAACGGCTCGTGGTTCGGCCCGTCCATCAACGATGACGACTCGATGAGATGGACCCTGAACATCAATCGCGATGTGCCCCTGGTCCTGCACTTCAACATCATTGCCGGGCAAGGGCTGCTCGACTTCTCGCAATTGAAGATCGAATCCTTGGACGTCGAGTCGGTGTTCGGCCAGGCCAAAGTCACGCTGCCTGCCGGAAGCTACCGCGCCCACGTGAGTGGCGTCTTCGGGCAGACGATCGTCACGCTTCCAACTAACGCGGGCGTGAAGGTTAAGGTCTCGGCAGTGTTCGGCAGCTCATCCGTGCCCTCCGGCTACACCCGGGAAGGCGACTGGTACTATTCGCCCAACTACGACAGCGCCGCCACTAAGATCGAACTCACGGCCGAAGAGGTCTTCGGCCAGGTGACCGTGCGCTGAGAGTGCGCAATTCCGTGCCGCCTTCTCGGCCATGCAACCGTCCGCCCACATCTGGGCGGACGGTTTGTTTTCGGCGCCGGCTGCTCGCGGGCGTGGGAGCCGGCCGAGGGCTAGGCGGTCAGGTCGCTGGCGTGGGCCGGGTCGCGGCCGGGCAGCAATAGCAGGATTTCGCGCGCCACTTCTTCGACGGATTTGCCCGTGACGTCGACGGTTCGCCACCCTTGCTCGAGGGCGATCTTCTGCGCATTGTGCAATTCGTGGCGGATGCTGGTCAGCGAGGCGTACGGCTCGGGGGGAACACCCAGGTGCTCGGCGCGCGCCCGGCGGAGCTCGAGCAGCCGCGCGGGCGCCATCATCAGGCAGAAGACGCGCTCTGCCGGCACGCGGGCGAGCGCCTCCGGCAGCGCCACCTGCTCGACGATCGGGACGTTTGCGGCGAACCACCCGCGATAAGCCATATAGAGCGTGGTGGGTGTCTTCATCGTGCGGGAGATGCCTACCAACACCACCTCGGCCCATTCCAGTTCTTCGGGCTGCTGGCCGTCATCGTGGCGGAAGGCGAATTCGACGGCTTCGATTTCGCGGCTGCGCGCCTCGCTGAGTTGCTGGAAGAGCCCGGGTTTCTCCTGCGGCGAGAGGTGCAGATGGGTGGCCAGCCGCTCGAGCACGGGGCCGAGCAGGTCGAGCGCGTCGACGCCCCGGCGGCGCGCTTCTTCCAGCATCACTCGACGCAGCTCGTCGGAGACCAGGGTGTGCATCACGAAGGAGGATTGCTGCGCCGCCTCATACACCACCGCCCGCACCTGCGCCGCGTTCAGGATGTCGCCGCGGCGAACGATCGTTGCAGGTGCGTCTTCGAATTGGACGAGCGCCGAGCGCAAGACCCGCTCCGCGGTTTCACCGGTGGCATCGGAAACGACGAAGATCGTCAGCATGGGCCCGCCGCCCACGAGACGGGGCCCAATTCTTTGCAGCGGACCGCGTCGCCGCCTGTTGGCCTGGGCGCCCGAGGAGAGGTGCGAGGCATTCTATTCCACCCGGCCGATCGCATAGAAGGTCGGCACGTACAGCACGCGTTCGCCGCGCTCGCGCGCGGTCCAGTCCAGCATCCGTAACCGCTCCCGCACCTCGGATGTCAGGCGTGCCTGAAGATCATCTTCCAGCACGGACCATTCCATGTCGAACTCCGTGCGTGAGGGAGGCCCGGCCCACTGCGCGCCGAGGACGCCCACCTCGACTTCGCCCAGGCCGGCCAGCACAAAGAGGCGCCCCAGCTCGCGGCCGACATCCGGGTTGGCACCTTGCTCAATGAGCGCCGCGCGCTGCGCTCGTCCAATCTCGGCCAGGCTGTTGGGGAAATCAATCCGGCTGCCATAGTCCGGTTCCGCCAGCGCCAAGACAAACCCGCCCGGGCGTGTGACGCGGCGCATCTCGGTCACGGCGCTGGCCGGGTCGCGGACCCAGAGCAGGAGGAAATGGCACAAGCTGAGGTCGAATGATCCGCTGCGGTAAGGAAGGGAATGGGCATCGGCTTGCGTGAAGCAGGTGCGCGGGTCGCGGAGGCGCGCATAGGCCAGCCGCGTCCACTCTACGTCAAGGCCGAAGACGCGCGCCTGCCAATCCAGGCTGAGCTCGCCCGTGAGAGCTCCGGTGGCGGCGCCCACTTCGAGCACGCTCCGCGCCTGGGCCATGCCCGACCGACGCAGCAGGGTCTGGCGAAGGTCGCGGGTCCACCCCGCTTGTTGCCGAAAGCGCGCATGCCAGGTGGCAAGATCGAGCGCCACCGTGCCCCCTTACTTGCCGGCCGAGGCTTGGGCCTTCTGCCAGATCACATCCCACGGATCGTTGAGCATGTTGCCCAGCACCTGGTTGTGTCCTTGGGCGGGGAGAACATCGCCGTCGGGTTCGAGGTAGAGCCAGGCGTGGCCCGCGCCTTCGGCCGGTTTGTCGACCTCGAGCGCAACCGGGTTGAAGCGCGAGAAGGGAACGGCCAGGTCCCACACCAGCGTCAGGCCGAGGTGGGCGGCGTGGTTGCGTGCGGCCTGGAGCACCTCGCCCAGCCGGTCATCGCTGACGCTGAGCGAAAGCGAGTGGACCATCATGCCTTTCAGGCGGTCAAGGACGCTCAGGGCGCTGGGCACCAGGTCCGGAGTCAGGGTCAGGTGGACCGTGGTGTAGAGGTCTGCGGCCACCGCGTTCTCGATGCCCTTCCAGGTCTCCTTCGACTCGGGCTGAAGCAGAAGTGTCAGGTGGTCCAGCCCGGCCCGCAGCAAGCTCTCGAGATACTTCGAGTCGGCAACGCGCACGCCGTCGCTGATGACGCCCGTGACCTGGCCGAGGCGCTCGGCGTGGCCGATCAGGTCGGCTAGGTCCGCCCGCCGGGTGGGCTCACCGCCTGTGAAGATGATGTGCGGGATACCGGCGGCCCAGGCCTTGTCGAGGATCGTCTCCCATTCTCCAGTGGAGAGCTCGCGCCGCACGCGGCGCACGGCTTCCGGGTACAGCTCGGGGACGTAGGGCAGCTCGTAGGTTACGGCGCAATCCAGGCGGTAGGGTGCCGACAGCGGTGCAGTATAGGGCGCCTGCCGCTCGAACTCGAGATAGGTCTCGGGATCGAGGTCGGGGGTGGTGCTGAGTCTCTCGATTCGCTCTTTGAGATCGCGGTAGTGGGCCGCAGCCGTTTTGGGAGGGATGCGGTAGCGGGCCGCCACCGTTTGCCCCACTTCGACCTCGTCCGTGCCGCGCACCAGGTGCCAGGCGTATTCGGCCGCCGTTTGATTGAGATGCAGCACGGTGGCGGCGTTGACGATCAGGAGGCCGGCGCCGCCCGGGTCGAGGCGCAAGTGCAGGCGGTACTGATGCGGCGCATCGGGCGGGCTTTGATAGTGGTACGTGCCGGCCGGCAGCGGGTGGATGCGGGCAAACGGGTTGTGAAAGAGGTAGCGCAGGCTGGACATCGGCTTCACCTCGATGGAACGATCGGCCTAAAGCACGGCCTCCGCGGGAGGGCCAGAGCGGGTACCGAGCGGCAACGGATTGGGATGCTGCTTGCCGGCCTCGCGCGCCAGCGGGCAGCCGCCGCCGCACTCGTGCAGCAGGGCACACGAGGTGCAGGCCGCGGGCACATCTCGCCGCTCGCGCAGCCGCTGGGCAAGCTCGTGATTCCAAATCGACTCCCACGGGCTGTCGAGCAGATTGCCCAACGGGTGGTAATACGATTGGCAGGGCAGCACGCTGCCGTCGGGTTCGACGCACATGTTATAGAGCGCGGCGGTACACCCCTTGACCCCCAACTCAAGCTGCATCGGGTCGAAGTGGCAGTACTGCGTCGGCGAGTA
>JBGOXY010000220.1:0-4014 GCA_041479415.1 Anaerolineae bacterium | reverse complement strand
GCATGCGCAACGCGTTGACCACCAGGTCGCGGATGGTGATCTCGCCGCGGCCCTCAATGTTGGGCGGGCGCGATTCGAGTGAGACCACGTGCTCCTGCCGCAACTGCAACTCGGCCGCGTTTTCGATGGTCAGGATGCGCTCGTCGCCCGGGATGAATTGCGAGAGAATGTTGAGCAGCGTGGTCTTGCCCGACCCGGTGCCGCCCGAGATCACCATGTTCATGCGCGAAATGACGCACGCCTTGAGGAACTCCATGGCCTCGCTGGTGATCGACCCAAAGCGCACCATGTCCTCGACCGTGATCGGGATGCGGGCGAATTTACGGATGGTCAGCACCGGCCCGACCAGCGAGATGGGCGGGATGACCGCATTGACGCGCGAGCCGTCGGGCAGGCGGGCATCGACGTACGGGCTGGATTCGTCGATGCGCCGGCCGAGAGGCGAGACGATGCGGTCCATGATGCGCAAGACGTGCTCGTCGCTCTCGAACACGACGTTGACTCGCTCAATCTTGCCCTTGCGCTCGACGTAGACATCCTTGTGGCCGTTGACCATGATCTCGGTGACGCCGTCGTCGGCAAGCAGAGTCTCCAGCGGCCCGAAGCCGAGGATCTCGGCCACGATGGCTTCGAACAGGCGGCGCTTCTCGGCCCGCGAGAGGACGATGTTTTCCTCGGCCAGGATGCCTTCGAAGAGCTCTTCAATCGTCTGGCGCACTTCGGCCGTGCGGTTGACGTCCATCGACGGGTCGAGTTCGGTGAGCAGCTTGTTCTGCACGCGTGTCTTGAGGTCGAGCAGGCCGCTATCGCCCTGGCCCCCGCCCGGCTTCAGCCGGTCGCTGGCGCGGATGGCTTGCAGCCGCGAGGGCGCGAGGTCCTCCGGTTGAGGCGGCGCCGTCTGCGCCTGCTCGTATCGCTTAAGAAGAGACACGGTCAACTCTCACTTTCTACCCAGCACCCTCAGCGCGGGCGCAAGATCCCCGTGCGGACTGGCTTCTTTTCTTCTTCGGGCGCGGCCTCGCGCACCTCGGTCAGGCGAACGCGCAGCGTCTGCGCGAGCTCCAGCACGGCGCGTACCAGCGGCCGCGTGCGGTCGCCCATCATAAACGGCACCCCCTGGTTGGTGGCCTGGATCGCCGTCCGCTCGTCGAAAGGGAGCTGCGCGGCCACGGGCTGCTTGAGGTTGTCGGCCACCGCCTCGGCCGTGATACCGAAGCGTTTGTCGACCCGGTTCATCACCAGCATCACCTTGCCCAGGTACTCCAGACGCTCGGCCACATCGTAGAACAAACGCACGTTCTTGATGGTGGGGATGTCGGGCGCCGCCAGGAGCACGATCACGTCGCTCTCATCGAAAATACTCAGGGTTACATCGTCCAGCGTGGCCGCGGTGTCGATGACCGTGTACTGATAGGTCTGCGCCAGGAAGCGCAGCAGACGCTTGACCTGACTGTGACCCTGCTGCACCGTCTCGCTGTGCTCCGGGCTGGGGGGGGCCGAGAGCACGCGCAGCCCCGTGCCGTGCGCCACGAGCACGCTGTCGATCACTTCCGGGTCGAGCTCCACCGACTTGTCGGCCAGGTCGGCGATGCTGTTCTTGGCTTGCAAGTTGAGGAAGACGGTGGCATCGCCGTACTGCACCGATGCGTCCACCAGAACGGTGGGGGTGTCGGCCGTGTGCAGCGCCAGGGCCAGGTTGACGGCCACCGTCGTGCGCCCTACCCCGCCCTTGGGCGAGTAGATGGTGATGATCTTGCCCGAGCGCTGGACGTGCATCGGCGCGGCAACCGACTCCACCGCGACCGTCTTTTTCTGCTCGAGCTTGATGGCAATGTCGCCGACCTTGCGGATGGTGGCGATCAGCTGGTCAGCCGAGGGCGGCTTGGCGAGGTAGCCGCGCGCACCCGCGAGCATCGCCTTCTGCATGTAATCGGTGTCGCTCTGCACCGAGAGCATGATGATCTGGGCGAAGGGCACTTCGTCCAGCACCTTCTCGGTGGCCGCAATGCCGTCCATGTCGGGCATGTTGATGTCCATCAGGACGACGTGCGGCTGGGTCTGCTTGGCGAGGGTGATGCCCTCTTTCCCGGTGCGGGCGGCACCACAGACTTCGAGATCGGACTCGAATTGCAGCAACTTGCGGATGCTCTCGCGTGTCTCCGCGAAGTCGTCGACGATCAGGACGCGGATCTTGGTGGCCACAGCGCTATCACTTAACCGCTATTCTGTCCCCGGGAAGTTCCGGAATGAAGAGCTGGTTGCTGAAATTGGCCTGGCCGTAGGGCAGCTTGGGCGGCAGCGAGATGTTGCGCTCTGTGATCAGGCGCTGCAGATCCCAGCTCGGCAGGTCGAGGGCGGAGGTATCGCCCGTGGCACGCAAGGCAAAGGAGAGATCGCCGCCCGTCTTCATGATCAGGTTGAGCGCCAGGGCTTCACTCGGCAAGACCTCTAGCACGATGATGTCCGGAGCGGCCGACACGCCGCCCACCGGCGTGGCCTGAGCCTGGGGCGCACCCACGCCCTCCGCCGCGATCACCTGCGCCGCGCTCTTGCTTTGGACCGTGCCCACCGCCAACACGCGCGCATCCGAGATGACGATCGCGCTGACGGGTCGCGCGCGCTGGGCCTCGCTGGGCACATCGTAAGTCGCCAATACGGCATTCGAAAGCGGCGCCTCCGAGAAGGTGCGCCCGCCCTCCACCGTGGCCACTTCGATCTTGCCTTCCGCGGTGATCGAGAAGACCTGAATCTTGTTGGGCATCGCGCTTTGGAAATCTGGATCGAGATCGAGGAAGAGCAGGGTGCCGATGACCGCCACATGGTCACCGCGTTGCGGCGCAAAGGCCACGCCCGCCAGCCGGCTCATCGGCATGGCGATCGCCAGCTTGCCGGGCGCCATGTCGAGGGCCATCTCTGACCCGGCAACGGTCATGCCGGCCAGGCTTTCCGCCACCTGGGTCGAGAAGACCGGCTCTCCGCGTTTGATGTCGAGCCGCGCGCGCAAACCCACAATGGTGGTGGGGTCCGTCACCAGGCCTTCCAGCCGGTACAGGGTGGGCCACGGCCCAAGGGTGATGTTCTCCTGCGTCACGAACGTCCCGGCAGGGATGTCCTGGGCAGCGAAGACCACCGAGAAGACGTCGGTCGGAAGCTGGGGCGTGGGCGTCGCATTGCGCGTCGTGGTCGGCCTAAACTTCGTCCATGCAAAGACCAACCCCGCAACAATGAGTAGGACCAGGCCGATGATGAGGAAGAGGCGGCGGCGCATGAAGACCTCCTAGGGCGTGGGTCACATCAACCCTGCCGAAAGGCTTTCCGACGCGGCCGGCAGGGTCTGGGCTAGGGCGCAGACAAAAGGGAAATCCGTGGACAAGTGCGGTGGTTATGATACCTGGAACGCCCGGGTTGTCAAGCGCACCCCCCTTCAAAACTGCAAAGGGCCTCGCCGCATGGGAGGCCCTTTGCTGACGTCCGACGCGACTGCAATGTGCTTAGATGTTCGTGATGATGTTGCTAAACACGTTGCCGATGGCCGGGCCGAGCAGCGAGAGGATCACGATCACCACCACAGCCACCAACACCAGGATCAGCGCGTACTCAACCAGACCTTGGCCTTTCTTCATGAAGCGCTTCATTGTCTTTTTCTCCCTCGACAGGACCTCACCGGGGGTGAGCCCTGTCGACTATATGGTGATGCGGGTGTGAACCGGCTAGATGTTGGTGACGATGTTGCTGAAGACGTTTCCAATGGCCGGGCCGAGCAAGGACAGGATCACAATTACGACAACAGCAACCAAGACTAGAATCAACGCATATTCAACAAGACCCTGACCCTTCTTCTGGAACCTCTTGAACATTGTTTGACCTCCTTTCATTCTGGGCTCTCTCGTTCAGGTTGCCCACATTATAGACCGGCCCCCCGCGGATTCGCCTTGCGAAAAGCTTACCGAAGGGGTGCGAACCCGCCGGGGGGAGCAAGGAGCGTGCCGCGCGGCCAGGCCAGACGCCCCTCCT
>JBGOXY010000219.1:0-4017 GCA_041479415.1 Anaerolineae bacterium | reverse complement strand
GAAATCATCAACAACGATGGTCATCTTTCCGACCTGGATGCGGACATGATCGATGGGCATCAATACAGCGATCTGGCGCCGGCCACCCATTCGCATTCGGAACTCGACGCAAGTGATGGCAGCCCAACGGGCGTGATCTCAATCGACCCGATTGGCCGCACCGGCATCGGCACGAGCACGCCATCCGTCGCTGTGGAGATCGGTTCGGCGGCAACCGGGGACGCCAAGCCGACCCTCTTTGTGGCCGGATCGTCCATTGACCGCACCTTCACTGGAAACACACCCGACCCGGCCGCGTTTGCGACGTACAATTACCCGTCCCATTTCACCCGCTATGGCATTGGTCAGGTGTTGGGCGGGCTGGGCCTTATCGGGTTTGAAGGGCCGGGCATCGGCACCTACGGCAACATTCAGCTCTTCACGGGCAACGAGAGTTCCGGCTACCCATCCGCTGAGCGAATGCGCGTTGCCTACGACGGCAATGTGGGCATCGGCACGACCGGGCCGGGGCAGTTGCTCGACGTGGCCGGCGGCAACATCCGCACGAACGGGCAACTGATGTCGACCGTTGGCGGGCTCCCGCCGCTGGCCGTGAGTTCCAACTTGCTCGTCAGCAACCTAAACGCCGATCTTCTCGACGGCGCTCACCTGACGGACCTGGCCGCCGCCACGCATGCTCACTCCTCGCTCAATGCCTCAGACGGCACTCCGAGTAATGCCGTCTATGTGGACACCGAGGGGCATGTCGGCATTGGGACGATGACCCCGGGATCGGACGTGCTTTCGGTCAACGGCTCTGCCAAGGCGAGCGGACTCACTCTGCCCTACGTCTACAACTTCAGTGACGTCCTTAACGGTTTGGCGCCGGGTGCCTACCTCGACATGCCCATCGAGACCGTGACAGGCTCAGCCTTCTATTTAGCCACGACCTACAACTCGTACTACAGCACAAACACCAAGCTGCGGGCGTGGATCTGGGCCGAGGCCCTTGACGCACCTGCCTCGAATTCGAACAAGTACTGGGTGCGCGTAGAGAATATCGGGAGTCAGGCAGCCACCCAATACGATTGGGTTCAGGTTATCAAGTTCGGCGGGTACCAGCCATGACGATGAAGCATGCGAAGGAGAGTGAGCTATGAGCATCGCTAAACGCCTCACCCCCGTGCTCGCCGTCCTGGTCGTGCTGGCGCTGGTGGTCCCCGCTCTGGCGCAGACCGGCGGCGCATACGACCTGACTTGGTCCACGATCGACGGCGGCGGCGGCGCGAGTATCGGCGGCGACTACTCGCTAGCCGGGACCGTCGGCCAGCCGGATGCCGGCCATATGAGCAGCGGCTCGTACGAGGTCGGTGGCGGGTTCTGGTCGTCCTTCAGCGAGGTTGTATTCCGTGTCTTCCTGCCGCTCGTGCTGCGCAACAGTCCTTAGCCGCGCAGCTGCCTCGCGGGGATGAAACAGTCTGGGGCTGCCCTTCAAAGGGCAGCCCCATATCTTAATGAACCATCCAGATGTGCACGGCCTGCGTCCTCACGCAGTATCCCGGTCAGCGTCGTGCGTGCGCAGGATTGGCGCAAGTGCCGTGCGTACGCGGCAGGAAGTAATGCGTGCTATACCCTCTTCACGCCCCCGGCAGCCTCGCGCAGCTTCGCCTCAGGGCGCCGCGGTCTTGGGTTTCAGAATTGCCCAATCGCGCCCGCCATTCTTGCTCACTACGAAAGCGAATTCTTCATCCGCGCGCGCCACCGCCCAGCCCAAGGTGTCGCTCACAAAACTGAACTGGCCCTGCCACTTCACTTTGCCCAGCTCGCTCCAGGTGAGGCCGCCATCGGTCGTGCGCCGCACAACAGCGCCCACCGCCCAGCCGAGGTCCGGCGTGAGGAATACCGCCTGTTCGCCGGGGAAACTCATCGGCAGCCACAAGCGTCCGCCGTTGTCGCTCATGTACAGGTAGTAGACATCCCGAGTGGGGGTCTCGTTGTACATGCGGCAGGTCACGACCATGCGCCCGTGCTGCGGGTCGGGGAAGGATAGCGAGTTCGCGCCGCAGGCCACATCCGAGCGATCGAAGAGGTCGGGTGTCTCGGGCGGGGGCGGCAGGCGCACCAGGTCCCAGTTCTCGCCGCCATCCGGGGAATGGAAGAACAGCACCCCCGGCGCGACGCCCCCGCAATCGCCCGTCATCCACCCTTCGAGCGGCGAGGTGAAGAGCAGGCCGGTCTTGTAGCAACTCTGCACATTGTCGGTCACGAAGGGATCAACGATCTTGGACCACTCGCGACCGCCATCCGTCGAGCGGTAGATGGCAATGTAGTCGTGGTTCATGCCCGCACCGGCGTGCACTAGCAGCCAGCCGTGGTCTGCGTCCACGAAGAGCAAATGTGAAGGCTGGTAAATCCCCATCAGCGGGTCGATATCCAGCGGCGCACTCGCGGTCCACGTCGCCCCGCTGTCCTGCGTGCGCCAGATCAGCGCCACCTGCGGCGTCTCTCCCGGACTCTCAAGTGAGTACGCCACCCAGCCCGTCGACCCACTGCGGAAGGCACCCACCGCGGTCATGTGCGTCCCGGGTTGTTCGGCCGCAGGCGGTGACACGTCGCGCCAAGTGGCGCCGCCATCGCCCGTTCGCAGGATATGGTCGCTCGCCGCGGCCGGCCCCCCAATGGCCCACCCGCTTGTGGCATCCACCATGCGGATGGTGCGGACCGTGATCTCAAGCCCGGCTTGCAGCTTTTCGATGGGCGGTCCGACGGGCGTAGGCGTGGTTGTCGCCGTCACGGTGGGCTGAGGCAGTGTGGCGGTGAAGCTTGGCGTAGCGGATGCTGTTGCGCTCGCCGTCGTCGCGGACGACGCCGGCACGGTCGGCGGAGCGATGTTCACCGCCGGGAGATTCAATGTGCAACCGGCCAATAGAACCCCGGCCGCCAGCACACCCATGAGAACCGCCAACTTACGCATGCCGCCTCCCTGCTCACACGCGGGCAGGCCCGGATGAACGCGCCGCGCGCGGAACCCGGCGTGACTCTACCACCAGATAGGAGGCCATGGGAATGCCAAACGGGGAACGGCGCGATCAGCCTTTGCCGGGCGTGGGCACAGGGATGTGCCA
This sequence comes from Anaerolineae bacterium, assembly GCA_041479415.1. GTDB lineage: Bacteria > Chloroflexota > Anaerolineae > Anaerolineales > RBG-16-64-43 > RBG-16-64-43. The sequence goes on along the minus strand of JBGOXY010000219.1, from coordinate 913 downwards.
GACATCGGCGACCAGGGCCGGCACGACGCGCTGCGCGCCACGCGGCACCGCCCAACTCATGAGTTGCGGGTCGCGCGCCGCTTCAGTGCAGAGAAACTCGGGCCGCGGCTTAATGAAGACACGCGCCAGGTCGAGCCGGTCGGCGTCCCAGCACGTTTGCACGGTGACATCGGCGGTGGTGAGGCCGTCGGTGTGCAGTGCGCAGGCCTGGTAGAGCAATTCGAAGTCCGCATCTGGCAGGTCAAACCAAGCGCCGCGCAGCGAGGCAGCAAAATCCGCGCCGCGGCGGCCGTGCAGGTGATCCACCGCCTCATTCACGCGCCGCGAGTCGTGCAACACCGCGAAGAGGCGCACCACATCTTCGTTGGCGCCGGTGCGCGGCGTGAGCGCCAGCCCGTTCTCCAGCACGCGCGCCCAATGTGCCACCCCGTGGTGTCCGAAAACCGGCAGCGCGTAATCGCGCAGGATGGCCTGGATCAATTCGGGCAAGGCAACGCTCACAGCCTGGCTCCCGTCCGCTAACCGGCCCGTGGCTCTTTCGCCGCAGCGACTGCACGCGCATCCACGGCACATGCCCCGCTGGGGGAAATGATGAGTGGATTGATTTCGACCTCGCTCAGCTCCGGGTGCTCCGCCACCAGGCGCGAGAAATCGAGTATGGCGCGCACGAGCGCTTCGCGGTCCGCCGCTGCCCCTCCGCGCACACCCTGCAGGAGAACTGCCCCGCGGAGTTCCTCCAGCATGTCCTCGGCCTCGAGCCGCGTCAGTGGCGCCAACCGGAATGTGACATCTTTGAAGATCTCCGCGTATACACCCCCGATGCCCAGCATGACTACCGGCCCAAACAGGTGATCGTGCATGCCGCCCAGGATCAGCTCGATCCCGGGGGCCGCCATGCGTTGCACCATAAACT
>JBGOXY010000218.1:0-4021 GCA_041479415.1 Anaerolineae bacterium | reverse complement strand
CGGTCGTATTCGGGCCAGTCGGCCAGATGAACGGACTCGGGGGCCTCCTTGTTCAGCGAAACCACCAGGTTGCGGTACAACGCATCCGCCAGGAAGGGCATGGCCGGTGCGATGAGACGCGCGACCGTCACCAGACATTCGTAGAGCGTGGCGTAAGCGGCCTGCTTGTCGCCGCTCTCGCCCGCCCGCCAGAAACGCCGCCGCGATCGGCGCAGGTACCAGTTCGAAAGGCGGTCGACGAACGTCTCCACCGGACGAGTGGCCCCGAGCACATCGTAGTTCTCCATGGCCTCGCTCACCTGGCGGGTGAGCACCTGCAACTCAGAAAGGATCCACCGGTCGAGATCGTTGTAGCTGCGGCTGGTGCGTCCTCCTGCCGGGTGGCCCAAGCTGGCCATCCGCAGCAACGCTTCATCCGGCTGCCATCCGTCCAGCGTCGCGTACGTCACGAAGAACGAGTAAGTGTTCCATAGGGTCAGCGTGAAATTGCGGATGACCTCGCCCACCAGATCGGTGGAGAAGCGGCGCTCCTGCCCGGGGGGCGAGGCCGTGTAGAGGTACCAGCGGAAGGCATCCGCCCCATGGGCGTTTAGAACATCCCACGGGTCGACCACATTCCCCCGGGATTTCGACATCTTTTGCCCGTCACCATCCAGGATCAAGCCAAGGCACAGCACGTTGCGGAAGGCGACGCTGTCGAAGAGAAGTGCCGCAATGGCGTGCAGCGAATAGAACCAGCCTCGCGTTTGGTCTACCGCTTCGCAGATATAGTCGGCCGGGAATTGTGCGCGGAAGAGCTCCTCGTTTTCGAAGGGATAGTGCCACTGCGCCACCGGCATCGAGCCTGAATCGAACCACACATCGATCAGTTCGGGCACGCGCTTCATCCCCGCTTCGCCACACTTGGGGCACGGCCATTCGACGCGATCGACATACGGCCGATGCAGGTCGAGGTCGGCCTGGGATTTCCCGCTGAGCGATTCGAGTTCGGCCACCGAGCCCACGCACATTTGGTGGTGGCAGCCCGGGCACTCCCACACCGGCAGCGGCGTACCCCAGTAGCGCTCTCGGCCGAGGGCCCAATCCACATTGTTGGCCAGCCAGTTGCCGAAGCGGCCGCGTTTGATGTGCTCCGGAAACCAGTTGACGGTGTCGTTGAGGGCCACCAGCCGCTCTTTGATCTGGGTGGTGCGGATGTACCAGGTGCTGCGCGCGTAATAGAGCAGCGGCGTGTGGCATCGCCAGCAGAACGGGTAGGTGTGGCGGATCGTGCCACTGCGCAGCAGCAGGCCGCGCGAGGCCAGGTCCTTCTCGATCAGCGGATCGGCTTGCTTGACGAACATCCCTTGCCAGGGTGTAACCTCCGGAACGAAGTTGCCGCGCGGATCGACCGTCATCGAAATGGGCAAGTCGTTTTCGAGCGCGGCCTGCATGTCGTCGGCGCCAAAAGCCGGCGCCATGTGGACGATGCCTGTGCCTTCCGCAGTGCTGACGAAGTCCCCCAGGATCACGCGGTGGGCCGGCTTCTCCAGCGGCATGAAGGTGAACAGGGGCTGGTAGCGCCGATCGCGCAGTTCCTCGCCCAGGTAGTCGCCAACCACTTTGAACTCCTCGCCCTGCAGGACCTGGTCGACCAGATCCTTGGCCAGGATGAGGTACTCGTGTTCACCGCCGGCCGTGGTGCGTTCCACGCGCGCGTACATCACCTTGGGATGGACGGCCAGCGCCACGTTCGCCGGCAGTGTCCAGGGCGTGGTGGTCCACACCAGGAAGGAGGTTTGCGGGTCCTCGCGCAACGGGAAGCGCACAAAGACGGACGGATCGGGCGTGTCCTCCTCGTACCCCTGGGCGACCTCGTGGTCGGAAAGCGGTGTGCCACACCGCGGGCAATAGGGGACGACCTTGAAGCCCTGGTACAGCAGCTCGCGCTCCCAGAGTTGTTTGAGGATCCACCACACTGATTCGATATAGTCGTTGGTGTAGGTGACGTAGGCGTCGCTGAGATCAACCCAGAAGGCGATCCTTTCGGTGAGCTTCTCCCAATCCTGGATGTAGCGAAAGACCGAGGTGCGGCAGCGCTCGTTGAATTTGTCGATGCCATAGGCCTCGATCTGGTCTTTACCCGTGAAGCCGAGCTCCTTTTCCACCTCGATCTCAACCGGCAGGCCGTGTGTGTCCCATCCGCCGCGTCGCCGCACATGGAACCCGCGCATGGTACGGTAGCGCGGGAAGAGATCTTTGAACGCGCGCGCCAAGACGTGGTGGGTCCCCGGTCGGCCGTTGGCGGTGGGCGGGCCCTCGAAGAATACCCACTCCGGGTTGCCACGGCGGTTGTCGAGCGAGCGATGGAAGATGTCGCGCTCCTTCCAAAAGCGCAGCACCTCCTGCTCCAACTGCTTGGCGTCGAAATGAGATGTGACGGCTTCGAACATGCGTGCCTCCCACTCTCGTCGCGGCACTCGCGCGCGGCGGGCTGCGCCGATCACTCGAGGGCGATTTCCAGACGTTTGTTGATGCGCCCCTTGCTCTTGTAGTCCACGATGCGGATCGCTCCCACTTCGCGGGTGTTGGCCAGGTGCGTGCCGCCGTCGGCCTGCAGATCCAGCCCCACGATTTCCACCACGCGGATTTCGTGCAGGCCTTCCGGCAGCAGGTTGATTTTGGTGCGGATCAGGTCCGGAATCGCCAGCGCCTCATCCCGCGGAAGCAGGCGCACCCTCACCTCGCGCGCCATTTCCACTTCCCGATTCGCCCGAGCTTCGATTTCGCGGACTAAGTCCTGATGCATATTCTCGAACTCAAAATCCATTCGGGCGCGCAGCACGTCCATGTTGCCGCCCGTGACGTGCGCCCCGTGATCGCGCCAGATGACGCCGCACAAAACGTGCAGCGCCGTGTGTACGCGCATCAGTGCGTAACGCCGATCCCAATCCAGCCGGCCGCGGACTCGCTCGCCAGCGGCAGGAGGATCATCTCCGCACGAGTGCATGACGATCGCGTTCTCTTTGCGCACGCCGCCCACAGGCCAGGTGCGGCTCCCCGCTTCTAGGATACCCCGGTCGCATGGCTGCCCGCCGCCACCTGGATAGAACGCGGTGCGGTCGAGCACCACTCCCGCCGGGCCGGCCTCCAGCACCTGGGCCTCAAACTCACGCATGTACGAATCGGTGTGGTAGATGAGCTCGGTCATTCGCCCTTCCGATGCGCCGCCGCATTAAACAGAAATCCCCGCCCTGCACAGGGACGGGAGATCCGCGGTACCACCCTGATTCCTCCCTCGCGGGAGGCGCTCAACCGGGCACGTGTGCATGCCCGCGCTCGAATAACGGTGAGCGGTCCGGCTGAGTCTACAAGCGCAAGGCGCCTTCGGTCAGCAGCTCCGGAAGGATTTTCGGCACCCGACCTGCGCCCGGCTCTCACCACTCCCGGGCTCGCTGCGCAGATTGCAGGGCACCTACTCGTTTCCATCAACGCCGTTTTTGGTTTGGCCCATTATGCCACACTCGTGCGATGCTGGTCAAGGTGGGATGGATTCCACACATGAGGTCAATGCTTCATCCGGTCCGCGGCCACGCGGCCTGGCGTGTATCTCTTGGATGATCACGAGCAAGGCAGACGCACACAGGGCGTAGCGGCTTGCGCGGCCGCTGTTCTTAGGGAAGACCAAGTCCCCTCTCCTGGTGTGTGGAGAGGGGACTCCTGTGACTCATCGTTGGATTGTCAGGCCCGATTGCGAGCCTGTGGCGCGCGCGCCGACGATCGGCGCTCTGGTGGAGGCGCGCCTGCCACGTCGGTGGGTCAGCGGTTGGCTTGCCGCTGGCGCACCTGACGCGCAATGAGGGCGACTGCGATCAACGCCAGGCCGATGACGACCAAACCCGGCAGACCGGCATCTTCGGCAAACCCAGTCTTAGGCAGCGCGGCCGGCGTGATGCTGGCCGCGGCCTGCGGCGCGAGGGTGGTGACAGTTGCAGCCGTCAGCGTGGCCAGCGCCGCGCGCGTTGCGGCGGCCTTGTTCGCG
>JBGOXY010000217.1:0-4025 GCA_041479415.1 Anaerolineae bacterium | reverse complement strand
GGCGCGCTGGTATATTGCCGCAAGCACAGCGCCCGATTCACCCCTGGGAGACTTGTGGTAGACTCATTGCGACTTCCCGGCCCGAGGCGATACATCCACTGGGTTTATCGGGCATTTTCGGACGTGTGATCGGCCTGGCAGGCGAGCCGAAGGCGACGGGGAGGACCCACCATGACTGGAACACCTGTAGATCGGGAGTGGGTGTACGCGCTCGACGACGGCAGAATCGTGGTCGAATGGGGCGAAGGAACCCTGCAGGACATCATGACCGGGGACTTCCTGCCCAAGGGTGAATTCGGCCACGAGTTGATCAACCACGAGTTGGATAATCTGCGCGTGGCCGGCTACATCGAGGATTTCGACTCGCGCAAGGTGTATTTGCGCCCCCTGCCCGAGCGCAAACGCACTATGCTGGATTGAGCCACGCCGCGTTTGACTACGCCCCCTGTCATGGTTCGCCCCGCAATCTCATCGCGCGTCACGCCCGCCGGCACTTGACCCTCATTCGCAAACCAACTTCCGCGGTCGCTCACGGCCTCGAGGACCTCGCGCCGCGAGCCGACCTCATCGAGGTGGACCATGGACGTAGCTCTCGCCATCCGTCAGAAGCGTGCCATTCGCACATTCGCAGCCAGGTCCATCCACGATGAGGATGCCCGCAGCATCCTGGATGCCGGCCGCCGGGCACAGTCCTCGAAGAACACTCAGCCCTGGCATTTCGTCGCGGTGCGCGATCGGGCCACGCTGACGGCGTTGACCGAGGCCGGCCCATACGCCGGGCATGTAGCCCGCGCGGCGATGGCCGTCGTGATCGCCACGCCCGATCCGGCCCAGCGCTGGACGATCCCCTTCGACGCCGGGCAGGCGGCGGCCTACATGCAACTCGCGGCGTGGGAGCTGGGCATCGGCTCGTGTCTGGTGGCTGTGTACGAGACCGAGAAGGTCCGCGCGCTGCTCGGGATCCCCGACGACCTGCACCCTTATGCGGCACTATCCTTCGGCTACCCGGATGACCCGGCCGATCTGACCCGCGCGCCCCGTGCGGCCGGGCGGCGCAGCGCCGCCGATGTCATCCACTGGGAACGCTGGTAAGCTTGCGGCATCAAGATCGCAATCTGGAGGAAGGCATGCCCCCCACCGTTCGCGCTCCGCGCGGCACCCAGATCTCGTGCAAAGGCTGGCCTCAAGAGGCTGCGCTGCGCATGTTGATGAACAACCTCGACCCAGAGGTGGCGGAGCGCCCGGCGGACCTAGTGGTATACGGCGGCCGCGGCCAGGCGGCGCGCAACTGGGAATGTTACGAAGCCATCGTGCGCACGCTGCGCGAATTAGAGGATGACGAGACGCTGCTCGTGCAATCCGGCAAGCCCGTGGCGGTCTTCCACACCCACCGCGATGCGCCGCGCGTGCTCATCGCCAACTCGAACCTGGTGCCGCACTGGGCCACGCAGGCCCACTTCGATGAACTGGCCGCCAAAGGGCTGATGATGTTCGGCCAGATGACCGCCGGCTCGTGGATCTACATCGGCACACAGGGCATCCTGCAGGGCACCTACGAGACGTTCGCCGCTGCGGCGAGGGCGATCGGCGCCACATCCCTGCGCGGCAAGTTCGTGCTCAGCGCCGGGCTGGGCGGCATGGGCGGCGCGCAGCCGCTGGCCATCACCATGAACGACGGCGTCGGGCTGATCGTCGAGGTGGACCCGGCCCGCGCCAAGCGCCGCCTGGAGACCAAGTACGTCGACGTGGTCGTGGATACGCTCGAAGAGGCGATGACGCTGGTCGATGAATCACGTGCGCGCCGGGAGCCGCGCTCGATCGGGCTCATTGGCAACGCGGCCCAGGTCTACGCCGAACTGGCCGCGCGCGGCGCAATCCCAGATATCATTACCGATCAGACGCCGGCGCACGACGTGCTGATGTATGTCCCCGAGGGGTTGGGAGTAGAAGCCGCGGCCGAATTGCGCAAGCGTGCGCCCAAGGAGTATGAAGCCCAATCGATGCGATCCATGGCCCACCACGTCCAGGCCATGCTCGAGTTCAAGCGGCGCGGGGCGGAGGTTTTCGACTACGGCAACAACCTGCGCCAGCGCGCCTTCGACGCCGGCGTGAGCGATGCTTTCGAATTCCCAGGCTTCGTGCCTGCCTACATCCGCCCGCTGTTCTGCGAGGGCAAGGGGCCGTTTCGCTGGGTGGCGCTCTCGGGCGATCCGGAAGATATCTACCGCACCGATGAAGCTGTCCTGCAGCTCTTCCCCCAGAACGAACACCTGCACCGCTGGCTGCACCTGGCGCGCGAGCGGGTCACCTTCCAGGGGCTGCCGGCGCGCATCTGCTGGCTCGGTTACGGCGAGCGCGCCAAGGCCGGGCTGCGCTTCAACGAGATGGTCGCGCGCGGCGAGGTGAGCGCGCCGATCGTCATCGGCCGCGACCATTTGGACTCCGGCTCGGTGGCCTCGCCCAACCGGGAGACCGAGGCCATGCGTGATGGCAGCGACGCGGTCTCCGATTGGCCGATCCTCAACGCATTGATCAACGCCGTGGGCGGCGCCACCTGGGTGTCGTTCCATCATGGGGGCGGCGTGGGCATCGGCTACTCACAGCATGCCGGGCAGGTGATCGTGGCCGACGGCACGCCCGAGGCGGCGAAACGTCTCGAGCGCGTGCTCACCACCGACCCGGGCATGGGCATCGTGCGCCACGCGGATGCAGGCTACCCGGAAGCAATCGAGGCGGCGCGCCGCAACGGGATCAAGATCCCGATGATGTAACGCACACTCCATCTAAGATGTCTTGTTGGGGCACGCCATGGCGTGCCCCTTGTCATACTGAGGTGCGCGATCGCTGGGCGGCTGCGGGTGCAGGCGGCCGAGCCTCAGGAGCAGGTGGGCTGGTCGTTGTGGCTCCAAGATTGCTTCGCCCCACACACCGGAGCTCGCACTGACACCCCTTTGTCACTGCGAGGACCGCGCGACACGCAGTGGTCTTGTTTGGGCACACCATGGCGTGCCCGTACACCGTTGCCCAGCCACATTTCCCCCGCCTGTTGACGCGAGTCAAACCGATTACAATCCGGCCCATGCCCTGCCCGAGCCATCCAGCCATCTCTCTCCTTCCAACGCGCATCGTGATGGCCCTTCTCGCCCTCGCGCGCCCGCGTAAGCACCCCGCCGCATGAAGCCGCGCAGCCCTCTCCCCATCCGCATCCAGGTCATCGCCCTGACGCTCTGCCAGACGGTGATGTGCACCGGCCATCGCATGATCTATCCCTTCCTGCCGGCCATTGCGCGCGGGGTGGGCGTGGACTTGCGCACGATGTCGCTCGCCGTTTCGGCGCGATCGAGCCTGGGCCTCTTCGGGCCGCTGCTCGGGTCGCTGGCCGACACCTGGAGCCGCAAGAGCGCGATGCTGGTCAGCTTCGGCCTGCTCAGCCTGGGGCTCACGCTGGTCGTGGTGTGGCCGGTTTTCCCGGCGTTGGTTCTCTCGATGCTGCTGATCGCCGCGGCATGGATCTTTCTACAGGCCGGGCTCAAGGCCTACCTGGGCGATGAAATCCACTACACGCGGCGCGGCCTGGCCGTGGCGGTCACCGAGTTTGGCTGGTCGTGGGCCTTCTTGTTCGGGATGCCGCTGGTCGGCTGGCTGATCGCGCGCGGCGGTTGGGTTTCGCCGTACCGCTTGCTGGCGGTGCTCGCCGCGGCCGCGTTCATCACCGTGTGGGCCATCATTCCCAATTCGGCCGCATCCGCCGCAGCCTCCCGACCGTCCGCGTGGGCCAGCCTGCGCGCGCTCTTCGCCAGCCGCTCGGCGGTAGCGGTGATGGGTTTTGCTTTCGTCGGGGCGGGCGCCAACGAAATGGTCAATATCGTCTATGGCGCATGGATGGAAAGCGCCTTCGACCTGAAGGTGGCCGCGCTCGGGTTGGCCACCGCAGTCATCGGCGTGGCGGAACTCGGCGGGGAGGTTTTGGTGGCGACGATCACCGACCGGCTGGGCAAGCGCCGGGCGGCCGCGCTGGGCATCAG
>JBGOXY010000216.1:0-4110 GCA_041479415.1 Anaerolineae bacterium | reverse complement strand
GACGGGTTCTGTGGGGCACAGGCGGCGAAGGGCCACGGTGCCTCAACCGTCCCAGCGGCGAGAATAGTTGAGATTGAGCTTGGCCAATATCGCTGCCTCGAGGTCGATCTCGAGGCAGTGGGCGAGCTGCAATAGGTACAGGGCCACATCCGCCAGCTCGTCCTCCACTCCGGATGCGGCGGCCTCGCTCCATTGGAAATGTTCGAGGACCTCCGCCGCCTCGATCGCCATGGAGGTGGCCAGGTTGCGCGGTGTCTGCGGGCGCGGGCTGTCGGGCGCGTACCAGCCCTTCGCCTCGACGAAGCGGTTCATCTCGCCGGTCAGTGCCTTGAGATCCATGCCCAGTCTCCTAAACAGAACCGGCTCCTGGGCCAAAACAGGAGCCGGTGGGTTCCTTACGAGACGCCCAACCTCCAGGCAAAGCGCCGCGGCGATGAGCCCGATAGGCATCAACGCCTCAGCTGAGAAATGAATTATACCAAGTGCTCGAAAGAACAGCGGGAGGGGATTGCGATGGCTGTCACACTCGGCGCAAGGCGTGACATGCGCAGGTTGGTGTGCCATTGGGAATGGCGCGCTGCACGCGACCCTCCTCCCCAAGATGGATAGACGTAGTGCGAGTCCGCCAGGAACCCTAGTGTGGGCCGTCAAAAGGCGATATACTTCGAAAGATCACCAATCAGATGATACTCGGGAGGGTCGAATGCCGAATGTTGAGCGACAACGTGAGTTGCGTCGGCGCCGCCAGCGTCGCATGAAGGTACGCTTGCTGCGCAAGCGTTTGATGGAGACCAAGGACGTGCGCACACGCGCCAAACTGCTGCAGAAGATCACTCAAATCAGCCCCCAGGCTCCGGTCCCATCGCGCTAACCTGAGAAGCAGGGTGGCGGTACGGCCGAACATGTTAGGTGTGAACACCGAGATGTGGGAGACGATATGAGTGGGATGGCTTTTCGATCGCAGCGGGCGGCGGCCTTTGCCGAGGTCCCGCAGGCGCAATGGAACGACTGGCGATGGCAGCTGAGCCACCGCCTGAACACAGCGGAAGAGATCGGACAGGTGATTCCGTTGACGGAGAGCGAGCAGCGGGCGCTTTCCTCGAGCGGCCTCTTTCGCGTCGACATCACGCCCTATTTCATCTCCCTCATCGACCCGCAGGACCCGACCGATCCCATCCGCCGGCAGGTCATCCCTACCGCCGGCGAGATGGTTCCCTTTACCTCCATGATGGAGGACTCGCTGGCGGAGGACCGGCATTCGCCGGTGCCGGGGCTGGTGCATCGCTACCCGGACCGGGTGCTGATGCTGGTGACGACCCAGTGCGCCTCCTACTGCCGCTATTGCACCCGCTCGCGCATCGTGGGGGACCCGACGGCTCAGTTCTCGCGCACCGACTATGATGCAATGTTTGCTTACCTTGAGCGCACACCCCAGGTGCGCGACGTGCTACTTTCGGGCGGCGACCCGCTGACGCTCGCCCCCAAGCTGCTCGAGAGCCTGATCGCGCGCCTGCGCGCCATCCCGCACATCGAGATCGTCCGCCTGGGGACGCGCGTGCCGGTGTTTATGCCGATGCGCGTCGATGACGAGCTGTGCGAGATGCTGGCCCGCTACCATCCGGTGTGGATGAACATTCACGTCAATCATCCGAATGAAATCACCGAGGAACTCGCCGGGGCCACCGACCGCCTGACTCGCGCCGGAATCCCGCTGGGCAATCAATCGGTGCTGCTGGCAGGAGTCAACGATTGCCCCCACATCCAGCGCCGCCTGGTCCAGGACCTGGTGCGCATCCGGGTGCGCCCTTACTACCTCTACCAGTGCGATGAGGTGGAAGGGGCGGGCCACTTCCGCACGCCGGTGGGCAAGGGCATCGAGATCCTGGAAGCTCTGCGCGGCCACACCTCCGGCTTCGCCGTCCCGCAATACGTCATCGATGCGCCACAGGGCGGTGGCAAGATCCCGATTTCGCCCAACTACCTAGTCAGCATGTCGGACCACAAGATCATCCTGCGCAACTACGAGGGGTTCATCACCACCTACGAAGAGCCCACCGAGTACACGGCGCACGACCCGGCCACCTGCAAGTACTGTCAGGCCAAGCGTCCTGAACCCGGGCAGGCTGGCATCACCGGGCTCTTGGACGGGGAGCGGCTTACCATCGAACCCCAGGGCTTCGAGCTGGTTCACGGCCGAGGCGGCGGACAGCACCGCCTCAACCAAGACAGCGGCAAGTGGGAGCCCCTGGGCATCGGCTCGGGCAAGCCCAAGCGCCACACGCTGCCTGAGGCGGATCTCTAGCGACACTGCCGGCGGGCCGGCCGCCCGCCGTGCGTTCGATCGTCCTTCACGGAAGCGAGGTTGTGTGTCCGAGATCGAATCTGAACTTCCTCATGCGCGCGAGCCCGGGCGGCACCACCCGGGCTCTGGCTCGAGCGCAGCGGCCAAACGCCCCCTGCGAGTGGCCGTGCTCCACAATCTCAAGAGCAATGCCCCGCCCAATGGCGACCGCCCGGCGGACGCCCTGGCCGAGCTGGACATCGAAAGCAACATCGAGGCTTACTGCGCTGCGCTCGCCTCGCGCGGCCACCAGGTCCTTGCCCTGGATGGCAATGCCGGCCTGCCGGCCGTTTTGCGCCGAAAGCGAATCGACATATGCTTCAACACCTGTGAGGGCTACCGCGGCGATTCGCGCGAGGCGCAGGTGCCGGCACTGCTCGAGATGAGCGGCATCGCATATACCGGCGGCAAGATCATGTGCCTGGCCAACACACTCGATAAGGTGGCGACCAAACACATCCTGGTCAGCGCCGGTGTGGCCACGCCGGGTTTTCAGGAGTTCCTCGACCCGGCCAATCGTCTCGATCCGCGGCTGCGCTTCCCCCTGTTTGTCAAACCCAACCGCGAAGGCACGGGCATCGGCATTGATGCCGGTTCGGTCGTCCGCGACGAAGCGGCGCTGCGCGAACGCGTGGCGTGGCTGTTGCGCGCCTATCGCCAGAATGTGATCGCCGAGGAATACGTGCCCGGCGAAGATGTCACCTGTGGATTGATCGGCAACCTCTCGCCGCGCGCCGCGGGCGATCCGGTGCCGTCACTCGTCGGCCTGCCGCTCGCGCCGGGCGGGGGGCTCGATTACGACGGCGTCCACGTCTTCCCGGTTTCGCAGATCAACCACGCCGCCATCCCGGACATGGACCCTTACTACAGCCATGCGGTCAAGGCCTTACCGCTGGAAGCCTACCCGTACACGTGCCCGGCGCGGCTGGCCCCCGAGTTGACGGCCGAGATCATGCGCTTGACGATTGAAACATTCCGCGTCACGCGCTGCCTGGATTTTGGCAGGGTGGACTTTCGTCTGCATCGCAACGAGGACATGCGCCCCTACGTCATCGAGATCAACGCCTTGCCCGGCCTGGCCCCGATTTCGGATCTGGTGTTGTGCGCACGGGCCGAGGGATGGAGCTACGCCGATCTGCTCAATGGGGTGCTAGAGGCCGGGCTGCGCCGTTGCGGTTTGGAGAGATTCCTGCCTGACGAGCCGATGCAGGTCGGCACACTATCCCACATTGCCGCGTGAGGGGACACCTCGCGAGCCGGCCTGACCCCGATGAGTGAACTCGCCATCCGCCCCAGTCCGCCCGACGACCGACAAGAAATCCTCGAACTCACCCGTGCAACGCACGTCTTTACGCGCGAGGAGGAGGATACAGTCCTCGAACTCTTCGACGCATATCGCGATCATCCCGCCTCGGGGTACCTCTTCCTCTCTGCGCGGAATGCCGGCACACTGGTAGGCTTCGCCTGTTGGGGCGAGACGGCATTGACGGAGGGGGCTTTCGACTTGTATTGGCTGTGCACCTCGCCGGATGTGCAGCGGCGGGGCGTGGGGCGGGCCCTCTTCGAGCGGGTGCAGCAGTTGGCCCTCGAACTCGGCGGGCGTTTGATCGTGATCTGGACGAGCGCCAGCCGGCCGTATGTCGCGGCCGCACGCTTCTATGAGCGCATGGGCTGCGCCATGATGAGCCGTATTCCCGATTTCTACAAGCCGGGGGATGATCTGCTTGTCTATGTGAAGTACTTCGATGGACGAGCATTGACTCACCACG
>JBGOXY010000215.1:0-4128 GCA_041479415.1 Anaerolineae bacterium | reverse complement strand
CTGACTTTCTGACCGATAGGGACTAGCAGATTACGCAAAAACCGCCCACCTCACCTCCTGCCTCCTATCCGCGGGTAGCTGCCCTCCACAGGCCGGGGCGTGGCGGACAGAAGTGGGGCATCAGGGGCGATCGCCCTTTTTCTACAAGCTCCTAGTCGGGCTCCTCGGGCATCGCGCCGCGGTTGGCCTTCCGCCAATCGCGGATGGCTGCATGCAACGCGCGCAGCGCCGAGGCCATGGTCTTGCCCGCATCGCGGAATTCCTTGCCCGCACCCCTGACGGTCCCCCGGGCCTCCTTGATGTCGGTCACCTCGCCTTGGTCGTCGAAACCAGCATGCCTAGCCAAGATGGCCGCACCTTGGTCGTGCTTGGCCTGTGCGGAATCCATTGAGGCACGGAAGGAGGCCAGAGCCGCCTCCAGAGCGGAGGCATCGCGGCCGCGCTCCTTGGCCTGGTCGATCAGGTTCCCGAGGCGGTCGGCTCCGGAGCGCGCCTTATCGATCGCCCCCTGCGTGCGTGCCTCAACACTCTGCAGGCGCTGGTAAGCCAGCTTGAGCGCGGCGCCGCGCAGGCCGGCTTCCTCCGCCGGCGGGGGTGGATCCGCGACAACCGGCGCGGCGTATGCCGGCTGGACGCCCAGCGGCGTGAAGACTCCAACCACGGCGGTCGCGGCGAGCGCGCCGCTCACAAGCCACGACGTCATGCGACCCCACTTGTTGCGAGTGAACATTCTCTCTCCTTTGCCCGGCCGCGCTGAAGTCGATCATCGAGCGGCCCGAGTCAAGCTCAACATAGTCGGCAGTCGATTCCCCGGGGTTGCGGGGAGGTAAAGAGAATGTAAAACTCACGCCAGGCCGACTCCGGGCTCGGAATGGCCTCGCAGTGGCTCCGGGCGCCGGTTGCGGTGCCCCGCGGCGGGCCTACAATTGACCCTGCGGCCGGGATATCCCACAATCGCCGCCACCCGCACGAGGGTGGTGATAACGGTGATGGGACAGCCCTGCCCCGCACATCCGCCGAGCGCCGGCGCGCGCCGCCGGAGCACCCTCCCACTCGGGAAAGGGACTCGTCCATGAAGACACCCGCCGAGTACCTCGCCAGCCTGGCCCAGATGAAGCACAACGTGTGGATGAACGGCCGCAAGATCGAACGGCCATGGGAGCATCCGCAAATCGCGCCCGGAGTCAACATTGTCTGCCTGACCTACCAGTGGCCTCAGGAGGCTGAACACCAAGCTCTGGCCACCGCCACCTCCCATCTCAGCGGCGCGACGATCAACCGCTTTACCCACATCCATCAAAGTGCCGACGACCTGCAAAAGAAAGTCGAGATGACGCGCCTGTATTGCCGCGAGACGGGCTGCATCCAACGCTGCATGGGGGTGGATGCCCTCAACGCGCTCTCGATCATCTGCCACCACGCCGACGGCATGTTCGGCACAAGTTACTATCCCCGGCTGTTGGATTTCATCCGCACCTTCCAGGAGCAGGACCTGGTGGGCAATGCGGCCATGACCGACGTCAAGGGCGACCGCTCGCTGCGCCCACACCAGCAGGCGGACCCCGACCTGTACCTGCACGTGGTCGAGCGGCGCGCCGACGGCATCGTGGTGCGCGGCGCCAAAGCCCACAACACGCTGGCGCCCTATGCGCACGAGCTGATCGTGCTGCCCACCCGCGACATGCGCGCCGAAGACGCGGACTACGCGGTGGCCTTCGCCATCCCGGCCGACGCGCCGGGTATCACTATGATTGCACGGGGCGCCGCGCCGAGTGTAAAGCGCGAGATGTCGGCGCCGGTCTCGTCGCGCTTCGCGAGCGTCGAGTCGCTGACGCTTTTCGAGGACGTGTTCGTCCCGTGGGAGCGGGTGTTCATGTGCGGTGAGTGGCAGCTGGCCGGGTACCTGGCCGAGACGTTCGCCACCTATCACCGCCATTCGTACTGCGGCTGCAAGCCCGCCATCTCCGACCTGTTGTTGGGTGCAGCGGCGCTGGTGGCCGAGTACAACGGGATCCCCACAGCGCACCACGTGCGCGCGAAGCTCACCGACTTCATCATCACCGCCGAACTGGTGCACGCCTGCGGGCTGGCCGCTTCACTCAAGGGGCAGGCGCAAACCTCGGGCACCTACCTGCCCGACCTGGTGTACGCAAACGTCGGCAAGTTCTACGCCGGCACGAACATCCACCATGAAATCGAGGTGCTGCAGGACTTGGCCGGCGGGCTGGTGGTGACCATGCCCTCGGAAGAAGACTACCGCAGCGAGGAGATCGGCGAGAAGCTGAAGAAGTACCTGGCGGGGCCGGCCAGCGTGGCGGTGGAAGACCGCGTGCGCTGCTTCCGCCTGGTGGAGGATTTGACGGCCTCCAAGTATGCAGGTTTGCTCATGGTCGCCAGCGTGCACGGCGGCGGCTCGCCCGAGGCGGAGCGCATGGCCATTCTGCGATCGTACGACGTGGAGAGCCGCAAACAGATGGCCAAACGCGCAGCAGGGATCAAGCTCTAGGCTGCGGCCTTGGCGCGGGCCGTGGGCGGAGGCTCACACAAGTGACACCATGATTGCCTTCTGGCTCATACCGCTCCTGTTCATTGTCGGCCTGGTCGCGCTGGCGGAGGGCATTTCGTACCGCCTGACGAGCCGGCGAGCGCCCAACGAGCGGCGCAGCCCGGCCGAATTCGGGCTGCCGTTTGAGGAGATCGGCTTTCCGGCGCGCGATGGGCTGGGTTTGCGAGGATGGTGGATTCCTGCGCCCGGGTCGGCTCGCACGGTCATCTTCCTGCATGGGCAGGGCGGGAGCATGGATCCCGACGTGCAATACGCCCCGGCGCTGCATGCGGCAGGATTCAACGTGCTGATGTTCGACTTCCGGGCACACGGTCGCAGCCAGGGCGATTTCGTCTCGGTGGGTTATCTCGAGCGCCAGGACGTGCTGGGCGCGCTCGATTGGCTTGCGACGCGCGGGCAGGAGCGCGTGGGCCTGTTGGGCTTCTCGATGGGCGGAGCGGTGGCGATGCTCACGGCGCCCATCGCGCCGAACGTGCGGG
This sequence comes from Anaerolineae bacterium, assembly GCA_041479415.1. GTDB lineage: Bacteria > Chloroflexota > Anaerolineae > Anaerolineales > RBG-16-64-43 > RBG-16-64-43. The sequence goes on along the minus strand of JBGOXY010000215.1, from coordinate 1,083 downwards.
CAATCGTGAGCGATGGCGGAATCGCTCGCTTGACCTCGGCTATTGAGGGCCGGCTGGGCGAGGCGCGCGTGCCGCGCTGGTTGGCGCGGCCCATTGCGCGGTTGGCGATACTCTTCACCTCGCTGCGGCTGGGTGTGAATCTGTTCAACTACGAACCGATCCGCTGGGTTGGGAAGGTTGCGCCGCGGCCGGTTTTCTTCATCCATGGCGGGCGCGACCCGTATCTTGCGCCGGGCGAATTCGAGGCGCTGGTGGCCGCGGCAGGCGAACCCAAACAGGTATGGCGCGAGGCCGAGGCGCCGCATCGCGAAGTGGATCTCGCCGCGCCTGAGGAGTATCGTCGGCGCATCGTCTCATTTTTTGATCAGTGGTTGTGATCGTCGCGCGTGCGAAGGCCGCATGGGGCGCGCCCGCCGACGGCCACGTTCCGTGCGCGGGTTGCGCCGCAGCTGCGGCGGATTAAATGAGCTCGTCATCCCTGCGTGCATGAGGCGGGAACTGAGGAGCGTGCAGAAAGCAGGAGCACGCTTCTCCCTGAAGAAAAGGACAGCGGCCCAGCAGAATTGCTGGGCCGCGATGAGAGCAAGATCCCTTTGGCGATGACCTACTTTCCCGGGCCGTCGCCGGCCAAGTATCATCAGCGCAGGCGGGCTTAACTTCCGGGTTCGGGAAGGGACCGGGTGTACCCCCGCCGCTTGAATCACCAAAGAGATCGATGAACCGAACAGGGTAATGGTCGAAACGACCACGAAGAATTCCAAGTTCTCCGCACCACGAAAGCCCTCGGCCATTAGTACGCCTTCGCTCGGCCATTGCTGGCCTTACACGTGGCGCCTATTAAGCAGGTGGTCTACCTGCGGCCTTACTCCCTTAAAGGGATGAGGGACTTAATCTTGGGGCAAGTTTCCCACTTAGATGCATTCAGCGGTTATCTCTGCCAGACGTAGCTACCCAGCGATGCCGTTGGCACGACAACTGGCACACCAGAGGTCTGTCCACCCCGGTCCTCTCGTACTAGGGGCAGCTCCCCTCAAGTCCCTAACGCCCACAGCGGATAGAGACCGACCTGTCTCACGACGGTCT